>NZ_VFUE01000009.1:0-258262 GCF_006441495.1 Mesorhizobium sp. B2-6-4 | reverse complement strand
TTCGGCGCGCTCGATGCGCAGGTGCGCCGGGAACTGCGCCGCTGGCTGCGCGACATCCATGACGCCACCGGCCACACCACCGTCTTCGTCACCCACGACCAGGAAGAGGCGCTGGAGCTTGCCGACCGCGTCGTGGTGATGAGCCAGGGCCGCATCGAGCAGGTCGGCACCGCCGACGACATCTATGACAGGCCGAACTCGCCTTTCGTCTATGGCTTCATCGGCGAATCGAGCTCGCTTCCCGTCAAGGTCGAGAATGGCGAGGTCTGGCTCGCCGATCGCCCGATCGGGCTGTCGGCGCCGGACGCCGCCAGCGGCAATGCCAGGCTGTACTTCCGCCCGCACGACGTCGAATTGCTGAGCGGCTGCTCTGGCTGCATCGCCGGCACGGTGGTCGCCAGCCGCCGCGTCGCCGGCACCCGCCGGGTGGAACTCGAGATCGGCGGCGAACGCCAGCGCGTCGAGATCGAGCTGCCCGTCGACCATCCCGCGGCACAGAAGAGCCGGGTAGCGTTCCGCCCGGGCCGCTGGAAGCTGTTTTTTTCGGATCAGGCAGGCAGCTCATTCGCGCCGGCGGAACAGAACCCTCGCCAAAACGAGAAGACGCTTCCCCCAGATATCAGAAAGCGGCGTATGGCTGACGCAGGCCCGCTGATTTGAATTGTCCGCATGGGGGTGAGGCGGTTGCGAGCCGCCAGCCCAATGCTGGTTTGCCGCGACCCTTTTTTGCGCACCTCGTTTCCAATGCACGTTGCCCAAGCAACCTCGGTTCGATGTAGCGACATGCAAAACAAGACCTAAGCGGCTCGCATGAATCCGTTTCGGCGTGCCGCGCTTCAAACAAAACGAGTGAGCTTGTCGCCAGATTGTTCGGCCCGCCATGCATTTGCTCCTGCGCTGGTCAAGGATCGCGCCGCTTCAGCACAGACGCAAACAGCGCTCGCAGGCACACGGCAAACGTCGGCGGCTTCAGCTTCGGTGACCAGCCTTTGGCTGTGCGCCCGGCAGACATGCGGGACCGATCGGTTCGAAAGTCTTGTAGGTCAGGATGAATTCGCGGTGCCCGAGTTGTTCGGATTTCGTCGCATGGCCATTGGCGACAGCAAGAACCAGATTGAAGATTTCGTCGCCGACATCCGACAAGGTGGCGGCCCCTTCGAGGATACGTCCGGCATCGACGTCCATGTCGCCCGACAGGCGACGGTATGTTTCGGGATTGGCGCAGATCTTTATGACCGGTGCGACCGCCGACCCCGAGACCGAACCGCGGCCGGTGACGAAGAGCGTGAGGTGACAACCGGAAGCGATGAGCTCCACGATCTCGGCATTGTCCGAGATGTTGGGGAAGCCAAAACGCACGTCCCCGTCCGGCACGACATCCATCAGGTAGAGTCCGCCGCCAGGGGGAATGTCGCCCGGCTTGATGAGGCCCGAAATCGGCGACGAGCCCGATTTGGCATAGGCACCCATCGATTTCTCCTCGATGGTGGATAGGCCGCCATCGGCATTGCCCGGAGCGAAACTGCCATAGCCTAGCGTCGCGTAGTATTGCGCTGCCTTTGCCACGGAGGCGCGCAGCTCGACGCCGAGTTCAGGCGTCACGGCACGGCTCGCCATGATCTCTTCGCAGCCGATCAGCTCGCCGGTCTCCTCGAAAATACAGGCTGCTCCCGCACGGACCAGTCGATCGAAGGCAAGGCCGGCGGCGGGATTGCCGGTCATGCCGCTGGTGCCGTCCGACCCGCCGCAGATCGTGCCGACGATAAGTTCACTCGCATCCATTGGCACTCTCGCGACCGCGCCCAGCTCTTGCAGGCGTTGCCCGACCCATTCGATGCCGTCGGAAATCGTCGACAAAGTACCGCCGTTTTCCTGGATCGTCAGCGTGGCCACCGGCCGTCCGCTTGCCTCGACGGTGCGGGCGAGCGAGAATTTGTTGAAGCTTTCGCATCCCAGTGACAGCAGCAGTACCGCGGCGACATTGGGATGCGTACACAGACGCTCCATCATCCGCTGCGCATAGGGATTGGGAAAGCAGCCTGGAAAGCCGATCAGATGCACGTCCCTGCCGCGGAAATGGGAGACAATTTCGCGACCGACATGATGCGCGCACTCTACCAGATAGGCCACGATCACAATGTTGCGGATGCCCTTGCGACCGTCCGGCCTGAGATAGCCGAGGATGGTGGACTGTTCGCCGTTCATGATCCGGTCTCCGCTATTACGTGCGTTTTGGTGTAGTCGCTCTTCAGATTGTGAATATGGACGTGCTCGCCGGGTCCGATCGACCGCGTCGCCGAGCCGATCGGGACGCCGTATTTGATGACCTTCATCCCCGGGGCGATCGGCAGCCGCGCCAGCTTGTGGCCGAGCTCCACGGCCTTGACCAGAATGCGCGGCTCGCCGCCGACGATGATGGTCTCTCCGGCTTCGATGCGCCGGCAGGCGACCAGCACATTGTCGTGATCGCAGAGCAGGAGCAGACGAGGATCGTCCATCGTCGGCTCACATGACGCCGAAGGTACGGAAGGCTTCGCAGGCGCTCATGCCATCGCGGATCGCGGTTGCGACCTTGTTCTCTGTGCTGACCTTCTCGATCGCGCGCTCGATCGCTTCCTTTTCCGCCTCGCGCGGGATCACAAGCACGCCCTCGCGGTCGCCGAAGATCAGGTCGCCGGGCGTTACCAGGATGCCTTCGATCTCGATTGGGCAGCCATAGTCGATCACCTTGCCTCGCGGGCCCTGGTCCTGGGCATAGATGCCGCGCGAGAAGACCGAAAAGCCGAGCTTTTCGATTTCCCAGGAGTCGCGGATATAGCCGTTGAGGACGGCGCCGGCAGCCTTCAGCTTCTGGGCCCTGGTGGACATCAGCCCGCCCCACAGCGCGTAGCGGAAGGAGGAGCCGCTGGCGATGTAGACATCGTTCTCCGTCAGGCTGTCCAGCGCTTCCATCATGAGGCCGAACGGTTTGTTCGCGAGCGGACCGTGCGCATCCGGCGAACCGCCGGAAAACACGTCCGCCTCCAGCACCGGCATCGCGCGGCCGATGACTTTCATCTCCGGCTGCAACGGCACGATCCCGGCCGGCAGGAACTGCCGGCGGTGGCCCATTACATCGAGCACGTCGCCGACGACGGCCGTGAAGAGTTCCTTGCGGATGACTTCGAAGATCGCCTTGTCAGTATCGGTCGTCATCTGTTTTCTCCCTCGAAAAACTATGGTGTCAGAAGCCGTGCAGCGCGCCGCCGTCGACCACCAGTATATGGCCGGTCACATAGGCTGAGGCGCGTGAGGCGAGATAGGTCATGGCCCAGCCGATATCGGCGCCCTCGCCGAAACGACCCATGGGAATGCGGCTGTTGATCTTGCGCGCCCTTTCCGGATCGGCTGCGGTGGCCTGGCGTAGAAGCGCGGTGTCGATCCAGCCTGGTGCCACACCGTTGACGCGTATCCCGCTGGGCGCAAGTTCGGTCGCGAGCGCCCTCACCATGCCGACATAGGCGGCTTTCGCCGCCGAATAGCCGATCACGTTGGGAATGCCGAGGAAAGAGCTCATCGAGGCGGTGAAAAGAATGCTGCCCCTTGCTTCCGTCACCTGCGGCAGGAAGGCGCGCGAGAGGGCGAAGGCGCCGCCGACATGGACGTTCAGCACCGAATTGAAAGCCTCGACGCTCATCTCGCCGAGCGGCTTCTTGACCGTGTTGCCGGCATTGTTGACGAGGATCGAGACGCGTCCGGATTTTTTTGCCACCTCGCTGGCGAAACCCGTGGCACCGGCAGTGTCGGTCACGTCGAAGACATGGCTCGTGGCGGAAGGCCCCAGCGTCTCGCAGGCGGCAGCGAGCTTCGCGGCGTTGGTGCCGACGATCGTCACCTTGGCGCCGGCTTCGACGAAACAGGTGGCGATCGCAAGGCCGAGACCGCTTCCGCCGCCGGTCACCAGCGCATGCTGCCCCTCCAGCCCGAAGATATCCTTGATGCTCATGCGTCTTCCTTCGCTTCGATCCGGACGACGATCTTGGTGAAGCCTCCGGGGTTCTTGTCCCAGGCTTGCATGGCCGCACCGGCTTCCTCGATTGGCACGACGCGTGAGACGATGCGGTCGCCGGCGTCCCGATGTTGCTTCAGATAGCCGATAACATCGTGGAAATCGGCGATCTCGGAGCCGCGCGACCCGCGGATATCCATCTCCTTGAGCAGGAAGAACTTGGTGTCGTAAGCGATCTTGTTCTTGGCGTAGCCGACATAGACGACCCGGCCGCAGGACGCCACGAGATCGATCGCCTGCCGAAAGGTCGCATCCGCGCCGACCGCCTCGATGACGACCTGCGGACCGTCCCCACTGGTCAGTTCCAGGACATGCGCCAGGACATCTTCGCGCGACGCATCGATGGTGTCAGTGGCGCCGAGCACCTTGGCAACGGCGAGTTTGTCGGCGCTAAGGTCCACTGCGATCACGCGTGAGCCCCGCCTGACAGCGCCGAGCAAGGCGCCGAGCCCAATGACGCCGCAGCCAAGGATGACGACGGTTTCTCCAGCCGAAAGCTCGGAGCGGCGGACGGCATGGAAGCCGACGGCAAGCGGCTCGATCAGCGCGAGGTCCCGCTGGCGCATGCCCTCGACCGGAATGATCTTGCCCGCGGGAACGACGATGATCGAGGCCATCGCGCCCTCGCGCTGGACGCCCATCGTCCGGTTGTCCTTGCAGGCGTTCGGCCTGCCAAGGCGGCAGGCATGGCACCTGCCGCAATTGAAATAGGGAAGAATAGTCACGGACTGGCCGACCGCAAGCGCGCTGACGCCGTCGCCGAGCGCCGAGATGGTGCCGGAGATTTCATGGCCCAGGACGCGCGGGTAGGAGATCAGCGGATTGAGGCCGCGAAACGACGTCAGGTCGGAACCGCAATACCCCACATACTCCATCCGCACCGCGACTTCGCCCGGGCCCGGTTTTGGTTCGGGCAATTCGACCAGCGAGATCTTGCCGGGTTCCTCGAGGCAGACAGCTTTCATCATGGCGCTCAGGCCTCACAGATCGTGCTGTTGTCGATGGCATCCCAGTCGATCTCGACCCCGAGGCCGGGGGCTGACGGCGGCGCGGCGTAGCCGTCCTTGATCGGCAGCGGCTGCTTGAGGCCGAAGGCGAAGTTCTCCATTGGATAGAGCACTTCGAAGAAGTCGCAGTTCTTGATCGCCGCGGCGCAATGCAGGTTGACGATCTCCATCGGGTGGAAGATGGCGGTATGGATCTCGCAATTGACGCCGAAGGCTTCGGCGAGGCGGGCCGTCTTCATGACGCCCGTGACGCCGCCCGTCCAGGAAACGTCTGCCCGGACGCGATCGACGACACGCGTCGAGATGCATTCGGCGATGCTGTAAGGGTGCTTCGCAAGGACTTCTGTCCCGACGAGCGGGATTTCGAGCGTGCGTGCGAGCTCCCGCAGCGAATGAACGTCCTCGTCGTATAAAGGCTCTTCCAGCCAGTAGAAGTCGAGCCTTTCCAGCTCGCGACCGAAGCGGATCGACTGCTCGAGATTGAACATCGAGACCGGATCCGACATCAGCGTGAAATCCGGCCCGACGGCGGCGCGGACCTGGCGATGGACGTCGATATCGTAGTCGAGATCGAGACCGGGTGTATGGAGCTTGTAGGCCCGCAACCCTTCGGCCCTGGCGCGCAGCGCCTCTTTCACATAGTCCTGCGGTCCCGACAGGATCATCGAGCTGCCATAGACCGGCACGCGCTCGCGGAAGGCGCCGAGATATTTGTAGAGAGGCTGCCCGGCGGCGGTGGCCGACAGCAGCCAGAGGCAGGTGTCGAATGGTCCGTAGGCATAGATCGGCAAGTGGCCCCACCAGCGGTCGGCCACCCGGAAATCGTGCCATGCCTTTTCCCGGTCGAGCGGGTCGCGGCCGATGAAGAACGGACGCAGCGTGTCGGCAATCAGCCTGCCGGCGCCCGCCGCCGAACGACCGGCGAACCCGAAGGCGGTTGCCTCGAGCCCGGTATCCGTCGCCATGGTGACGGTGAGAAATTCGAACTTCGCGAAATCCCCGGTTCGAAACGCGCTGGCGGCAAAATCGCCTGGTTTGCGCTGGCAGCAGCGCACCTTCACATCCGTGATTTTCATGGAAAAACCTTCGATAAACCGATCGCAGCGGCATGTGTGGATCCGGGGGAGTCCCGGATCCAGTCATTCTCAGAAGCGGGGCAGGTCGACTTCGACACCCATCCATTTTTTCTGCAGGGCCTGCAGCTCACCTGTAGACTGGAGCATGAAGAGCTCCGTGTTCAGCCAGTGCAGGAAGTCCGGGTCGTTGCGGCGCAGGCCTATGCCCATCGGCGCCTGCGCCACGACGAACTGCTTCTTGAGGTTGGGATCGTGCTCCTCGACGGCGCGGGCAAGCGCGCCGCTGGTCACGATGCCTTCGACCTGGCCTGCGAACAGCGCCTGGGATGTCGACGCGTCATCGTCATAGCGCTGGATCTGTGCGCCTTCGACGGCCTTTTTGGTCATGACGATGTCGTTCGTGCTGGCCCGCGTCACGCCGATCTTCCTGCCCGCCAGATCCTCGATCTTGGTGATCGGCTGGTCGGCGGGACCGACATAGACCTGCTGGTCGACATAGTACGTGTTGGTGAACGCGATGGCCTTGGCGCGCTCGGCGGTGATCGAGAACGAATAGATCACGATGTCGAGCTTGCCCGAAGTCAGGTTCGGGATGCGGTTGGCTGCCGTCGTGTCGACGATGTTGACCTTGACGCCGAGATCGCGGGCGATTGCCTTTGCCACGGACACGTCATAGCCGTCGGGCTGCATGCTGCTGTCCATCAGGCCATAAGGCGGCGTTCCAAGGCCGACGCCGACATTGATAGTGCCGCGCTGCACGATGGCGTCCAGCGTGCTCTCGGCCTTTGCGGGCAATATCATCGCCAGCATCGCGGCGACCCCGACAGCAAGTCTCTTCAATAGCATGATACTTTCCTCCCTGGTGTGATGAACCGGATCTTCAGTTGGCTGCCTGCTGCAGGCGGCGCTCCAGGCGGCGGCTGGCATGGGACAGTATGGAGCAGATGCCGAAGTAGATGGCTGCGACCGTCAGATAGACGGGCAGCGGCTGGAACGTGGCGCTGGAGACGATCTGTCCTGCTCTCGTCAGTTCGATAAAGCCGACGACCGAAGCAAGCGCGGTGTTCTTGACGACCTGAACGGAGAAGCCGACCGTCGGAGGAATGGCGACGCGAAGCGCCTGCGGGATGATGACGTCGGTCATCGTGTGCCGCCAGCCAAGCGCCAGCACGAACGACGCTTCCCATTGCCCCTTGTTGATCGACTGGATCGACCCGCGCCAGATCTCGCCGAGGAACGCGCTGCTGTAGAGCGTAAATCCAAGGCCGGCCGCGTAGATCGCCGGAAGGTCATAGCCGAGATTGGCGACGCCGAAATAGGCGATGAAGAGAATGACGAGCAGGGGCGTTCCCTGGATGACATAGATATAGGCCTGTGCGATCCAGCGCAGCCAGGCGAAACGGGAGAGGCGCATGAGGGCGATAATCGATCCGCCGATGGCCCCGCCTGCAAGCGCAATTCCCGAGAGGACGACCGTCCACGTCGCACATTGCAGCAGAAACTCGACATGATGGAGATTGAATGTCTGGAACATCGTCATCGCCCTGCAAAGCGGAAGGAGAAGAGGGCACGCTCAATCAGTGCGAAGACGCCTTTGAATGCAGCCGTCAGGACAAGGTAGATGGCCGCGACCACGAGATAGGCTTCCAGGCTTCGGAAGGTCAGGCCCTGCACATCATTGGCGACGCCGGTCAGTTCCGGGACGGAGATGACGGAAACGACGCTGGACGCCAGCATGATCAGGATGAACTGGCTGGTCAGTGCCGGGAAGATCGCTGAAATCGCCGGCAGCAGAACGACATAGCGGAAGGTGAGATACGGTGACATGCCAAGCGTGTGCGCCGCCTCCCGCTGTCCCTTGCCGATCGTCTGGATACCGGCACGGACGATCTCGGTGATATAGGCGCCCGCGTAGAGCGTCAGGGAGAGGATGGCCGCCGTCACTTCGGAAATGCGGATGCCGATCGAGGGTAGGCCGAAATAGACGATATAGATCTGCACCAGAAACGGCGTGTTGCGGATGATCTCCACATAGGCGGCCGCGATTGAGGAGAGGACTTTCGAGCTCGAAAGTCTCATCAGGGCGCTGACGATGCCGACGCACATGCCCAGAACCAGCGCGGCGGCCGACAGGCCGACGGTCAGCATGGCGGCGTGCACGAACAGGTCGCCGCGCGCGAATGTCCCGGAAAAATCTAGGTACTCCACACTCGTCCCCGGTCTTTAAACAAGGTTCGGTTCGATCGCTCGCGCAAGGACTTTCACCTGGCGCAAGGTGTTCTGCCGGCTTCTCTCGAGATGTCGCTGCAGCGCCGCGAGGATCTGGCTCTTCTTGCCGGCGATGATGGCATCGAGAATATTTTGGTGCTCCTCGACCGAGCGGCTGTAATCGCCTGGAATCGAGACGAAGACCGTATGCGTCTGGCCGACAATGCGGGAGTGGACCTCGGAGATCATCGGTATCCCCGCGGCGCCGACGAGCGAACTGTGGAAGGCCCGGTCATGGGAGAGCGCCTTCGCCAGATCGTCGAGCGACGACCCTTTGGCGAAGCGCCTGTGGTTTTCGAGGCTGTCCTGGAGCTTCACCCGCAGCGCCTCATCGAGCCGTCCTGCGTCGAAGGCTGCTTCCACGGCCCCTTTCTCGAGCAGTGTCCTGGCCGCGTATAATTCCTCGACGGCTTCCTCGTTGAAGCTGCGGACCACCATGCCGCGCCGCGAGGAATTGACGAGAAGCCCGTCCGCCTCCAGCCGCAGGCAGGCTTCCTTGACAGGCGTGGGACTGATGCCCAGTTCCGCCGCCAATTCGTTTGGCAACAGGCGTTGCCCGCCTGCCAGCCTGCCGCCGACGATCCGCGACCGCAGCTCCTGGTAGGCCTGCTCGGCCAATGTTGTCTTGATCATGCTCATGGCCCAAGCATCGGTCAGGTTCCGGTTCGGTGCAACAGAAAAATTAAAAATAGAAAATTTTTTATTTTCTGATTTCGATCTTTCGGGTTACAAGTCAACCTCGCAACAAGGAGGAATTCATGGACGCCAACGGCAGCGCCTTTGTGAAACTGCGCGACGCGGTGAAGATGTTCGGCGGGTTTCAGGCGCTCGATCACGTCAGCCTTGAGGTGGCGAAGGGCGAAAAGATTGTCGTCTGCGGGCCGTCGGGCTCAGGCAAGTCGACCTTGATCCGCTGCATCAACGGCTTGGAAGACCTGCAGCAAGGCTCGGTGGAAATCGACGGCAAACCGCTGGTCGAGAAGTCCCACGGACGTATGGTTCCGCGCCGGGACATCGGCATGGTGTTCCAGCAGTTCAACCTCTTCCCGCATCTCAAGGTGATCGAGAACTGTACGCTGGCGCCCGTCCGCGTGCTCGGAAAATCCCGCAAGGACGCTTCGGAGAGAGCGCTGGAGATGTTGCACAAGGTACGGATCGCAGATCAGGCGGACAAGTATCCGTCCCAGCTTTCCGGCGGCCAGCAGCAGCGCGTCGCGATCGCCCGCGCGCTCTGCATGCAGCCCAAGATCATGCTCTTCGATGAACCGACCTCGGCTCTCGATCCGGAAATGGTCAAGGAAGTGCTAGACACCATGGTCTCGCTGGCCTCCGAAGGCATGACGATGATCTGCGTGACGCACGAAATGGGCTTCGCCAGCCAGGTGGCCGACCGGGTCGTCTTCATGGACAAGGGCCGGATACTCGAGGAGGCCACGCCGAAGGAGTTCTTCGCAGCCCCGAAGCATCAGCGGGCACGCGAATTCCTCTCGCAGCTCCTTCATTGACAAATTCATATCCGCCAAGGGTCATAGATGAAAATCGCCTCCGTCCGCCCGTTCATTCTCCATCTTCCACTCACCTCGGACTCCATTTCGGACTCGACCCACAGCATCACCCATTGGGGTGTCGTGGGTACGAAGATCGTGACCACGGATGGGCTGGAAGGTTATGGCTTCACCGGCACGCATGCCCATCTGGCCGCCGACCGGCTGATAACGTCCTGCATCGGCGAGTGTTACGCGCCGCTTCTGGTAGGCGAAGACGCCTCGGATCATCAGCGCCTATGGACCAGGCTTGCGCGCCATCCTTCGCTTCAATGGGTCGGTCGGGCCGGCATCACGCATCTGGCGCTGGCTGCAATCGATATCGCGCTGTGGGATCTGAAGGCGAAATGGGCGGGCCTGCCGCTGTGGAGTTATCTCGGCGGCGCGCGCACCGATGCCCTGGAGGCCTACAATACCGATATCGGCTGGATTTCGTTCGACCTGGACACGTTGCTGCGCGGCTCCGCGAAAGCCGTCGAGGAGGATGGATTCACACGCATCAAGATCAAGGTCGGCCATGACGACCCAAATATCGACGTCGAGCGCCTGGCGGCTGTGCGCAAACGTGTCGGATCAAGGATCCGGATCGCAATCGACGGCAACGGCAAGTGGGATCTTCCGACCTGCCAGCGGTTCTGCGCGCTGGCGCGCGACCTAGATATCTACTGGTTCGAGGAGCCGCTCTGGTATGACGATGTCGCCAGCCACGCGACGCTCGCGCGCAATACATCGATCCCGATCGCGCTCGGCGAGCAGCTCTACACGATCGACGCGTTCCGCTCCTTCGTCGATGCAGGAGCCGTCGCCTACGTCCAGCCGGACGTCACGCGGCTCGGAGGAATAACCGAATACATCCAGGTCGCGGACCTGGCACTGGCGCATCGGCTTCCCGTCGTTCCGCATGCAGGGGAGATGAGCCAGGTGCATGTGCATCTGAGCTACTGGCATCCTGCATCGACGATCCTCGAATACATCCCCTGGATCAAGGATCACTTCGAGGAGCCGATCCGCGTCGAAGGCGGCATCTACAAACGGCCCGAACGGGCCGGTGCGAGCACGACTGTCCTGGCCGAAAGCTTTGCCCGCTACGGCAAAAGCCTGGGCTAGGGCATTCCAGGAAAATCGCCCGCGGCATCAGGACGGCGCTATTCCTTCACCGCGCCGGTCATCGAGGAGACGTAGTGCTCGACGAAGAACGAATAGAGCACGACGACCGGCAGGGATCCGATCAGCGCGCCCGCCATCAGGGCACCCCATTCATAGACGTCGGAGCGTACGAGTTCGGTGAGCACCCCGACCGGCACGGTCTTGTTTTCGGACGACTGAATGAACGTCAAGGCATAGATGAATTCGTTCCATGACAGGGTGAATGCGAATATGCCCGCCGAGATCAGGCCAGGCACCGACAGGGGCAGCACGATCTTGCTCAGGATCTGCCAGCGGCTTGCCCCGTCTATGAGCGCGCATTCTTCCAGTTCAAAGGGGATGGAGCGGAAGTAACCCATTAGCAGCCAGGTGCAGAAGGGGATCAGGAAGGTCGGGTAGGTGAGGATGAGCGCGAAGGGTGTGTCGTAAAGCCCGAGGTTGAACACCATCACCGACAAGGGGATGAACAGTATCGAGGGCGGCACGAGATAGGCGAGGAACACCGCGAGGCCGACCTGCCGTGCCCCGGAGAACCGCAGCCGCTCGATCGCATAGGCCGCGAAAACCGACGCCATCAGCGACAGGAAAGTGGCGGCGGTCGAAATGATGATCGTGTTGAGCAGCCAGCCCGGATAGGACGTCTCGAAGAGAAGATAGCGGATGTGCTCCAATGTCGGATGCACGACCCAGAGCGGGTTGAAATTGGCATAGTCGGTCATTTCGACATTGGGCTTAACCGCTGTGATCGTCATCCAGTAGAACGGGAACAAGAGCACGATGACGAACACGAGCAGGGGGAGATAGACCGTCACCACACGGCGCGGCACGCTCTGCAAATAGCCCATGCCGCCTTCGTCAAGCTGCGGCTGTTTTGTCTTCCTGGTCGCAGCCATGTCAGTCTCCGCCCCCCTGCTGCCATTTACGGCGTTGCAAGCCGAAATAACTGAACAGTATTGCGGCAAGGAGGAATGGGATCATGGCGACCGCGATCGCGGCGCCCTCGCCGAGCTGGCCGCCCGAAATGCCGCGCTGGAACGACAGCGTCGCCATCAGATGGGTGGCATTTACCGGTCCGCCGCGGGTCAGCACATAGATCAGCTGGAAATCCGTGAAGGTGAACAGCACCGAGAACGTCATCGTGATCGCTATGATAGGGGTGAGCAGCGGCAGCGTCACATGGCGAAACAATTGCCAGCGGCTGGCGCCGTCGAGCGTGGCGGCCTCGTAAAGCGATTGGGGGATTGTCTGCAAGCCGGCAAGCAGCGTGATGGCCACGAAAGGGATGCCGCGCCAGACATTGGCCGCGATCACCGAAGCACGCGCGTTCTCCGGATCGCCGAGGAAATTGATGCGATGGTCGATCAGGCCCATCTGCTGGAGTGCCCAGGACAGGATCGAGAACTGCGAATCGTAAATCCACCAGAAGGCGATGGCCGACAGCACCGTCGGCACCACCCACGGCAACAGGACAATCGCGCGGAAGAACGATTTGAAGGGAAGATTCTGATTGAGGATGAGCGCCAGCCAGAGGCCAAGCGCGAATTTCAGGATCGAGGCGCTGACGGTGTAGAGCAGGGTATTGAAGACGGAGAGCCAGAAAACGGCGTCGCTCCACAGATATTCATAGTTCTCGATGCCGATGAAGATGCCGGGACGGCCGATGCGGGCATCGGTGAAGCCGAGCCAGACGCCGAGCCCAAGGGGATAGGTCAGGAAGACAAGCAGCAATGCCGCCGCCGGCAGCATGAAGCCGAAGCCAAGCGCATTCCTGCTCTCGGCCAGGCGCGACAGCATCGAGGAACGCGGCTGAGCGGCGACGGACGGCACGGCCATGGGGCGGGCTCCCTGCAAGGGTCTCATTGAACGGCCTGGCGACCGCCCTGCGCTTCCGGAGGGTCCGATAGCGTGGGGCAGAGCCGCCAGGCTCAGCTGGCGTCGATCAAACGCGATAATACCGGTTTGCGCGCTTCTCCGCCTCTTCCATTGCCTCCTGGGGCGTGGCCTGTCCCGTGACGGCCTTGGCGAACATGTCGACCAGGACATAGTCGGCCATGGTCGCCGCCGAGGCATAGCCGAGCGGCCCGGCATAGCCGTTGGGCCGCAGCGTCGCCGAAGCCTTGGCGTAAGCGGCATTGTTCGGATCGGCTGTCCACACCGGATTGTTGTCGAACGCCTTGAGCGTCTGGCAGCAGTAGCCCGCCGAGGAGGTGATCCAGTCCGGCATTTGCGGGTCCTCGAACATGAATTGCAGATAGGCTTTGGCCGCGTTGGGGTAGGGCGTGTAGTCGAAGATGACGGCTGTGGTCACCTGGAACAATTCGACGGATTTGCCAACAGGACCGATCGGCAGGTTGGTGGTGCGTATGTCCTTGGCCATTTCCGCCAGCTTCGGATCATTGTCCTTGTTGATCTTGGCCGTGTTGTAGGCGGAAATGCCATTGGCGATCACACTGAGTTCGCCGGCCAGGAAGGCGCGATTGTTGTTGACGTCGAGCCAGCTTTCGGTACCTGGAATAAAAGTCTTGTAGAGTTCCTGCGCGTATTCGATCGCCTTGAGGGTCTCGGGGCTGTTGATCGTCACCTTGCCGCCCTCGTCGACCATCTGGCCGCCATGGCTCCACAGCAGCCAGTGCGCATAGTTGTTGCCATCGCCAACACCATGGCCGTGCGTGAAGCCGGCCGGATGCCCCTTCGCCTGCAAGGCCTTGCAAAGTTCGAGGAAGCCTTTCGTGTCCTTGGGGAACTCCGAAAAGCCGGCCTCTTTTACCCAGCTTTCCCGATAGACGATGGCATTTCCGATGGTGGCGAGCGGCAAGCCGATGAATTTGCCTTCCCGGGTAGCATATTGCTTTGGTCCGTCGTGCCAGCCGCCGTATTTCGAGCCCAGATACTCGCCCAATTCCGTCACGTCGTGCAGCTTATCGGGATACTGATGCGGGTCGTCGAACCAGACGAACATCAGATCCGGACCTGAACCGACATTGGCGGCCACCGCTGCCTTGGGGCGAATGTCTTCCCAGCTTTCCTTGTCGACACGTACCTCCACGCCCGTCGCTTCGGTGAACCGCTTGGTGTTTTTCAGCCACTGGTCCTCGTCGCCCTGCACGAAAGGCGACCAGCGCAGCAGCCTGAGCTTCGCACCGTCCTCCGGCTTGTACTTCAGCCCCTCCTGGGCGAATGCCGGGGAGCCGGCGAAGCGGCTTCCCAAAACGCCGGCAGCAGCGCCGGCCGTCGTGCGGATCACGTCACGTCTGGTGAATTTCATGCTCGTTCCTCCTGTTTGTTTCTCTTGCCCTTTGGTCTCTACAGCTTGCTGCGCGTTTGAAGCCGCTGCCCGGTTTCGCCGTGGAAGAGATGAATGAGGCCGGGTTCGGCGGTGAGCCGGATGGTTTCGCCCGGCGTGAAGGAATGACGTTCCCGGAAGTTGGCCACGATCTCTTCACCGCCGGCTGTCCGGCCGATGAGCTGTACCTCCGACCCGGTCGGCTCGATGACCGCGATGGTGACCGCAATGCCTTGATCGGACAGCCGCAAATGCTCGGGCCGTATGCCCAGCACCACGGGCTCGTCGCCTTTGACGGACGATGCTGCGTCCAACGGCACGGAAATTCCGCCCGCGCCCCGAAAGGACGGCGACCCGTCCGTCGCGATTTCGCCCCGCAGCAAATTCATGGCGGGCGAGCCGATGAAACTGGCGACGAAGAGATTGTCCGGCCTGTCGTAGAGTTCCAGCGGCGGCCCGATCTGCTCGACGATGCCGTCATGCATGACCACGATCTTGTCCGCCATGGTCATAGCTTCGATCTGGTCGTGGGTAACATAGACCGTCGTGGTTTTCAGGCGCTGGTGCAGTTCCTTGATCTCGGCGCGCATCTGCACCCTGAGCTTGGCGTCAAGATTGGACAGCGGTTCGTCGAACAGGAAAACCGCCGGATCGCGCACGATCGCCCGCCCCATGGCAACCCGCTGGCGCTGTCCGCCGGAAAGCTGGCGGGGATAGCGCGCCAACAGCGGCACCAGCCCCAGAATTTCCGCAGCGCGCTGAACGCCGGCGCCGCTCTCAGCCTTCGAAACGCCCTTGAGCATGAGCGAGAATGCCATGTTCTCGGCGACGGTCATATGCGGGTAGAGCGCATAGTTCTGGAAGACCATGGCGACGTCGCGTTCCTTCGGCGCAACGTTGTTGACGACACGTTCGCCAATCGCAATCTCGCCCCGCGAAATCTTTTCCAGGCCCGCGATCATCCTGAGCAGGGTTGATTTCCCGCAACCCGACGGCCCGACCAGCGTGACGAATTCGCCATCGTCGATGTTCACGCTGACGCCGTGCAGAACCTCGACGGTCCCGAATGATTTGTGAACCTCGCTAATCGCGACAGACGCCATCGATCCTCCTCCCGAACGATTCCCGCGACGTCTCTTCGAAGGAACCGCTGACCTCTCCCGGCGACGGCCCTCCAACCTTCATGTGGTCACGCGATACGGAGACGGTAGCGCTACCAAACCTGCCTGTAAAGCAGGCGCTTCGATAAACATCCAGGCTGCATTCCCGGTTGCTCACTGGACTGCCCACCACATGGCTGGAGACAGCAGGGAGATCGGCCACGGGATGAATATCAACCACTTGCACCGTCCGCCGGCCTGGGCAACCGCGCATGGAATTCGCCGACGATGCCGCGCCGGAAGACGAGCACGCAGACCATGAATATCAGGCCGGTGGCGATGGTCACCGGAAAGCCTGAGGTGGCGAGCGTGTTTTCAAGGCCGACGACGAAGCCGGCGCCGACGACCGGCCCGACCATGGTGCCGATGCCGCCAAGCAGCGACATCAGGATCACCTCGCCCGACATCTGCCATGTCACGTCGGTGAGCGTCGCGAATTGGAACACGATTGCCTTGACCGCACCGGCAAGCCCCGCAAGTGCGGCCGACATGACGAAAGCGGCGAGCTTATACCTGGCGACAGAATAGCCGAGCGAGATGGCGCGGTTCTCGTTCTCGCGGATCGAGCGCAGGATCATGCCGAACGGCGAGTTGATGATCCGCCAAATGGCGAAGACGCCGATCAGGAAGATGGCCAGCACGACATAGTACATGTTGACCGTGGCGTTCAAATCGATGATGCCGAAGAGGTTGCCGCGCGGAACGCCCTGGATGCCATCCTCGCCTTGCGTGAACGGTGCCTGCACGCAGAAGAAGAAGAACATCTGCGCCAGCGCCAGCGTGATCATGGCGAAATAGATGCCTTGCCGGCGGATGGCGAAGAAGCCCATGACCAGCCCGAGCAGGGCCGCGCCGGCGGTACCCAGCAGAATGCCTGCCTCTGGCGGCCAGCCCCATACCTTGACGGCATGCGCGCAGAAATAGGCGGCGCCACCGAAGAAGGTCGCGTGGCCGAAGGACAACAGGCCAGTGTAGCCGAGCAACAGGTTGAAGGCGCAGGCAAACAGCGCAAAGCACAGCATCTTCATAAGGAAGAACGGGTAGACGAAGAACGGCGCGGCGATGAGCGCCAATACCGCCAGCGCCACCAGCGCGCGTTCCAGCCGCACGGAGGCCGCGGCGCGCTTTTCCTGAAGCGTCAGCTCGCTCATCTCAGGCGTCCCTTCCGAACAGGCCGGCCGGCCGCAGTAGAAGCACGATCGCCATGATGACGAAGACGACAAGGTTCGACGCCTCGGGATAGAACACCTTGGTTAGGCCCTCGGCGAGGCCGAGCATGTAGCCGGTGACGATGGCGCCCAGGATCGAGCCCATGCCGCCGACCACGACGACGGCGAAGACGACGATGATCAGATCCGACCCCATCAGCGGACTGACCTGGTAGACGGGAGCCGCCAGGATCCCGGCAAGACCGGCAAGTGCCGCACCCAGTCCATAGGTGAGTGTCAAAAGCAGTGGCACGTTGACGCCGAAAGCCTGGACCAGTTCTGGATTTTCGGTCGCGGCGCGCAGATAGGAACCAAGCCTGGTCTTCTCGATCAAAAGCCATGTGCCCAGGCAGACGAGAAGCGATGCCAGCACCACCCAGCCGCGATAGTTGGGCAGGAACATGAAGCCGAGATTGGTGCCGCCCGCAAGCAGCGCCGGCACGGCATAGGGATTTCCCGAGACGCCATAATAATAGCGAAAGACGCCCTCGATGACCAAGGCCAGGCCGAAGGTGAAGAGCAGGCCGTAGAGAGGGTCGAGCTGGTAGAGCCGCGAGAGCGCTGCACGCTCGACCGCAATGCCGAACAGCCCGACGGCGAGCGGCACCAGGATCAGCGCCGGCCAATAGCCGATGCCGAGATGGACAAGCAGCAGATAACCGATGAAGGCGCCCAGCATGTAAAGCGCGCCGTGGGCGAAATTGATGATGCGCAGCAGGCCGAAGATGACGGCGAGGCCAAGGCTCAGCATCGCATAGAAGGAACCGTTGATCAGCCCGACCAGCAACTGCCCGAGAAAGGCCTGGATGGGGATGCCGAAGATCATCGTCATGGCGCGATCATACTCCGAGCACCTCGTGAAGTTGAGCGTCGTGGGCGGCCAGTTCGCCGACCGGAAACCCGCTCAGCACCTTGCCGTGCTCCATCAGGTAGAAGCGGTCGGCAATGCGGGCGGCGAAACGGAAATTCTGCTCCACGAGCAGGATCGTCATGCCGCGCTTCTTCAACGTCGCAAGCAATTCGCCGATGCGCTGGACGATGACCGGCGCCAGGCCTTCGGTCGGCTCGTCGAGGAGCAGCATCCGGACACCCGTCCTCAGGATGCGGGCGATCGCCAGCATCTGCTGCTCGCCGCCGGATAGCCTGGTGCCCGGGCTGTTGCGGCGCTCCTTCAGGTTGGGAAAGAGCTCGAAGATCTCCTCGACGCTCATCCCGCCCTTGGCCACCACCGGCGGCAGGATCAGATTCTCGTCGACTGTCAGCGTGGCGAAAATGCCGCGCTCCTCGGGAACGAAACCGATGCCTTGGTGGGCGACACGGTGCAAGGGCAGGCCGATCAAGTCGTTGCCGTTGAAGACGACACTGCCGGTGCGCTTGCGGATCAGCCCCATGATGGCGCGCAGCGTCGTGGTCTTGCCGACGCCGTTGCGGCCAAGCAGCGTCACGGTTTCGCCGCGGAACACATCGAGGTCGACGCCGTGCAGCGCGTGGCCCTCGCCGTACCAGGCATGGAGATCGCGCACGGCAAGTAGCGGCTCACTCATGCTCGGTTCCCATATAGGCTATCCGGACGCGTTCATCCTGGCTGACCGTCGGATAGTCGCCCGCGGCGAGCACCTTGCCGCGCTGCATCACGGTGATCCAGTCGCAAAGATCGGCAACGACGGTCAGATTGTGCTCCACCATGAGCACGGCCCGATCGCGGGCCAAGGCGCGGATGATCCCGGAGATCATGCTGACATCCTCGTGCCCCATGCCGGCCATCGGCTCGTCGAGCAGCAGCACCTTTGGATCGAGCGCCAGCGTGGTGGCGATCTCGAGCACGCGCTTGCGGCCATAGGAGAGATCGCCGGCGAGCCGGTGCGCCGCGTCGTCGAGGCCGACCGTGCCGAGAAGCTCGCGCGCCCGCGGCGTCAGTTGGTCGAGCGCCGAAAGCGGGCGCCAGAACTGGAAACCCAGCCCGCCTGGCCGCTGCAGCGCGACGCGCACATTGTCGAGCACGCTCAGATGCGGAAAGATCGCCGATATCTGGAACGAGCGCACGAGGCCCATCCGCGCCACCTTGGCCGGCGGTGTCCGGGTTATGTCGGTGCCGAGCAGTTCAATCGTGCCGCTGGTCGGCTGCAGGAACTTGGTCAAAAGATTGAAGATCGTGGTCTTGCCGGCGCCGTTGGGTCCGATCAAGGCGTGAATCCTGCCGTGATGAACGTCGAGATCGACATCCTTCACCGCAACGAACCCGGCGAAGTCGCGCCTGAGGCCGCGGGCGGAAAGCACCACCCGCGGCACGGCTCCATCGCCGTCAGGCCTGACGGCCGCGGCGGTTGCCGTCGTCACTTGCTGACGAGCGGGCAGCCGCTATCCGTGGCCTTCATGAAGGCCTGGTCGCCCGGAATGGTTGCAAGATAGGTGTAGTAGTCCCAATCCTTCTTGCTCTCCTCGGGCTTCTTGACCTGATAGAGGTACATGTCGTGCACCATGGAGCCGTCGGCCTGCACCTTGCCGTTGGCGGTAAAGACGTCATTGACCGGCATCGAATGCATTTCCTTGGCCACCGCTTCGGTTTCGTCGGTGCCGGCCTTGTCGATGGCCTTGAGATACTGCGACACCGCCGAATACGTCCCGGCCTGGATCATGTTCGGCATCCTGCCGGTGCGTTTGAAGAAGCGGTTGGCGAACTCGCGGCTCTTGTCGTCGCGATCCCAGTAATAGCCTTCGGTCAGCACGACGCCCTGGGCCGCCTGCAAGCCAAGGCCATGCACTTCGGCCAGCGTGAACAGAAGTGCCGCGAGCCGCTGGCCGCCGGCGACGATGCCGAATTCGGCCGCCTGCTTGATCGAGTTGGAAGTGTCGAGACCGGCATTGGCAAGGCCGACGATCTTGGCGCCGGAGGATTGCGCCTGCAGCAGGAAGGATGAGTAGTCGGTCGAGCCGAGCGGATAGCGCACTTCACCAAGCACCTTGCCGCCGCGATCCTTGACGAGCTTGGCGGTCTGCTCCTCGAGCGAATAGCCGAAGGCGTAGTCGACGGTGATGAAATACCAGCTGTCGCCGCCTTGCTGCACCAGGGCACCGCCTGTGCCGACGGCCTGGGAATGGGTGTCGTAGGCCCAATGGAAACCATAGGGCGAGCACTGCTTGCCGGTCAGGTCGGTCGCAGCCGCGCCGGTGACGATGTCGATCTTCTTCTTTTCCTTGGAAAGTCCCTGCACGGCGAGCGCCACCGAGGAGGTGGTCAGTTCCATTATGGCATCGACCTGCTCGGTGTCGTACCACTGGCGCGCGATGTTGGAGGCGATGTCCGGCTTGTTCTGGTGGTCGGCACTGATGACCTCGATAGGCGCATTCTGGACCTTGCCGCCGAAATCCTCGACAGCCATCTTGGCCGCCTCGACGGACCATTTGCCGCCGAAATCGGCATAGACACCCGACTGGTCGTTGAGGATGCCGATCTTGACCTTGCCGTCGGAAATTTCGGCTGCCGCCGCTGGCATCGCGGTACCCACAAGCAGCGCGGCTGAGATGAGATAGGATGCTTTCACTGGTATTTCCTCCCTTGTGGCCACTGTCGAAAACGCCCATTGCGGCCCTGTGACGGCTTCGAGTGCACCGTCTGGTCCCGCGTGAAGAATACGTCCTGTGCTCGCCACAGTTCCAAAGTGCCAGGACACATGGTCACAAGCGCACATTCGGAATGCACAGAGATTCGTAACATCGACATGGAACGTCGAGAACCACTATTTTCGTATCAGGCGCACCGGTAGCGGTGTGCGCTAGGACTTGTCGCGCGCTATCAGCACGATCTTTGCCGGATCGAAATCGACCGCGACGACGCTGCCTTCCGGCAGGGCGGGTGTGACGACCGGCGACGTCGCAAACAGCTCGACCGCCGGATCGTTTATCGCGACGCGGTATTCCATGTGGTCGCCGAGATAAGAACTCTTGACCACGCGCCCTCTCATCCCGCCGGCTGCCGGCTGGCCGGCGACGAGGCGCACGGCATTCGGCCGGACGGCCAGCACCGCCGGCCCCGCCGCGATGCCGCGATGCCGCATGTCGAGCCGCAGCGGCCCGACCTTTACCTCGGCATTCGTCCCATTGCTGGCGAGAACCTCGACATCGAGCAGGTTGGCGTCGCCCATGAAATCGGCGATGAAAGAGTTCCTGGGTTCGTTGTAGAGGTCGCGCGGGGTTCCGTCCTGGGCGACGCGGGCAGCGTTCATGACGATGATGCGATCGGACACGGCCAGCGCCTCCTCCTGGTCATGCGTCACATAGACCACGGTCAGCGCGAGGTCCTGCTGAAGACCGCGGATCTCATCGCGCACGCGCCGGCGCAGCTTGGCATCGAGATTGGACAGCGGCTCGTCGAACAAAAGCACCTTCGGCTCCAGCACGATGGCGCGCGCCACGGCCACGCGCTGCTGCTGGCCGCCCGAAAGTTCGCTCGGCTGGCGCTTCTCGTAGCCGGACAGGCCGACCTGTGCCAGCTTCTCGGCGGCGCGCCCTGCTGCCTCAACCTTGCCGAGCCCCGTCGCCCGCAGGCCGTAGCTGACATTTTCCATGACGTTCATGTGCGGGAACAGCGCATAGGACTGGAAGACCATGCTGACGTCGCGCTCTGCGGCTGACAGCAAGGTGACGTCCTTGCCGTCGATTACGATGCGCCCGTGGCTTGCGTGCTCAAGCCCCGCAATCAGCCTGAGCGTCGTCGTCTTGCCGCAGCCGGAGGGTCCCAGCAGCGTCACCAGGCTGGCCGGTGCGATGTCGAAGCTGACATTGTCGACGGCAGTGACGGCGCCGTATTTCTTGGTGACGCCCTCGAAACGCACTGCCGGTCTGTCCACCACGCCGGGGGCAGCGTTCTTCGCCGTTTGATCCATACGCTTCTCCCGATCAGATTGGTGCCACCACGGCTTGCGCCTCGGCCCGGCGCCGGCCAAGCCGGCGTTCCCCGACCAGCAGCTGGATGGCGATCAGAATGATCATCATGACGACGATCAGCACCGCCGAATAGACGATGGCGATGCCGTATTCGCCGACATCGGCTCGCCCGACGATATAGACGGTGGCGAGATTGAAGCGGCCGGTCGCCAGGAAGATGACGGCGCTGACGGCGGTCACCGCACGCACGAAACTGTAGATCATCGCGGTCACGATCGCCGGCTTCAGGATCGGCAGGATCACCCGCCGCAAGGTGGCGAAGGAACGCGCGCCCAGTGTCAGCGATGCCTCGTCCAGGCTCTTGTCTATCTGCCCCAGATTGGCGAGGCCGGCGCGGATCGCCACCGGCATGTTGCGGAAGATGAACGAGATGACGATGATCAGTCCGGTGCCGGTCAGTTGCACCGGCGGCACGTTGAAGGCGAGGATATAGCTGACGCCGACGACCGTGCCGGGAATGGCAAAGCTCATCATGGCGAGGAATTCGAACATCGTGCGCCCGGCGAAATGCTGCCGGTCGAGCAGATAGGCGGTCAGGATGCCGAGCGCGGCGGTGAACGGCATCGCCACCAGCGCAAGGCCGATGGTCATCAGCAGCGACGGCCAGGCCGACCCGCTCAGGAACCAGCCATTGACGCCTTTCTCGACGGAGAAAGCGGTGAGGAAATATTCGAGCGTCGGCGTGTTGTCGCGGCCGATCGATTGCACGAAGCCGCCGCCCAGGATGATGCCATAGACCACGACGGTCAGAAGCAACCAGGGAACGACGGCGGCGTAGCAGCCGATGCGCAAGCCCTTGGGCAGCGTGGCCGGCACACCGCCATCGCCCTTGCCGGCGACGGTGACGTAGCTGCGGCTGCCGATCCAGCGGCGCTGGATGACGAAGGCGGCGAGCGTGAATCCCAGAAGCACGATCGCCAGCACCGCCGCACGGCCTTGATCATGCGCAGCGCCCACCACCGCAAAGAAGATGTCCGTCGACAGCACGTTGAAGTTGCCGCCCAGCACCAGCGGGTTGGCAAAGTCGGCCATGCTCTCGATGAACGAGATCAGGAAGGCGCTGGCCAGCCCCGGGCGGATCAGCGGCCAGGTGATTGTGCTGAAAGTGCGCCAACGGCTGGCGCGCAAGGTCTGCGAGGCCTCCTCCATGCTCGGGCTGACGCCCTGCAGCACGCCGGCCAGGACCAGGAAGGCGATCGGCGTGAAAGCCAGCACTTGCGCGATGGTGATGCCGGCCATGCCGTAGATCCAGCGGCTGCGCGGAATACCGAGATGTTCTGACAAAAGATTGGTGACGATGCCGGCCCGGCCGAACAACAGGATCAGCGCCAGGCCGATGACGAAAGGCGGCGTGATGATCGGCAGGATGGAGAGGCCGCGCAGCAGCCATTTGGCAGGCAGCCTGGTGCGCAACGCAATCAGCGCCAGCGCCAGGCCTAGCGCCGTGCAGAAGAATCCCACCATCACCGCGATCGCCACCGTATTCCACGCCACCCCGCAGGAACCGTCGCCGTAGAGGCAGCGCAGGCTCCAGATGTTGGCACTGAACAGCTTTTCGGCAAACAGAGCCGGCACGACATTGCCGTCATTGTCCTCGATGGCGGAAGCGAGGATCGACAACAGCGGATAAGCCACGAACAGGATCAGCGAAGCGATCACGATCAGCAGCGAGCCGACGACAAAACGGTCGCCCTTGCACCAGCCACGCGCGGCCAGCGCCTCGGCGATGAACATCAGCATCGCCACCGCGTACAGCACGGCACCCCAGCCGAGACCCGGCTGCACCGGCCCCGGCGTACTGGCGAGATGCCCAAGCCAGGCAAATCCCCAACCCGAATGGATGATGGAAAAACCCTCGACCGCCAGCCAGGCGAGACCGGCAGCGCCCGCCACCGCCAGGCCGGGGAGGTTCCGGCGCGCGACGAGCCAGCTTGCCAGGAGAAGTGGCAGGATCAAGGGAAGCAGCCACAGCTGACCGTTCAGCGACAGCAGGATGGCTGGTGCCGCCTCCGCCGGACGCGCCAGCCAGTCAAAGGAAAGCAAGCCGCCTTCGACTTTGTACCATGGCAGCACAATGAAGCTCGCCCATGCCAGCGCCAGCCATCCGGCGGCACTGCGCCCCGGGAGGTCATTGGCCATGGGATAGGGCGAAGCCCGTGCCATTCGACATCTTCCTTCGGTATGGTCGGGGTTGCGCCGGCTGCCCCGCAGGCAGCCGGCGGATCGGCCGTACGGACCAGATCAGCCGCCGTTGCGGATCTCATCGGTGAACTTCTTCAACAGCCGCTTGCGCTCCGCTGACGATCCGTATTTGGCGAAGTCGTAGTCGATCAGCTTGATCTTGCTGAGGTCCGGCGCCTCGGGCGGCACCGGGGTGCCGGTGTTCGACGGGATCTGGTAGCTGCCGTTCGGAGCCGCCAGTTTCTGCGCGTCTGGCGTCAGCGCCCAGTCGTAGAATTTCCGCGCCTCGTCGATGTGCTTGGCCCCGGCAACAATGCTCATCGACCCGATCTCGAAACCGGTGCCTTCACAGGGCGAGACCACCTTGACGGCCGGGTTCTGCTTGGCGGCGTTGATGACGTCGTGCTGGAAGGAAATGCCGACCAGCGTCTCGCCCTTGCCCACGGCGAGCGCGGGTGCGGCGCCCGCCTTGGTGTATTCGGCGATGTTCTTGTTGAGCTGCTTGAGATAGTCGAAAGCCTTGTCCTCGCCCATCAGTTGCACGATTGTCGCCAGCATCGTCCAGGCGGTACCCGAGGAATTGGGGTCGGCCATCTCGATCTCACCCTGGAAATCGGGCTTGACCAGATCCGCCCAGCAGGCCGGCGCCGTCAGGCCGCGCTGTTTCAGGTCTTCCTCGTTGTAGCCGTAGCCAAGCGCGCCGAGATAGATGCCGACGGTGCGGTTCTTGGCGCGTTCAGCCTGCCTCAAAGCCCAGTCGCGCAGGTTCGCCAGCTGCGGCGACTTGTATTCCTGGGTGAGACCTTCTTCCGCCGCCTGAAGATGCGGGTCGCCGGTGCCGCCCCACCAGATGTCGGCTTGCGGATTGTCCTTCTCGGCCCGCAGGCGCGCATAGATCTCGCCGGCGCTCATGCGGGTCATGTCGACGCTGACGCCGGTTTCCTTCTGGTAGGTCGTGGCCATGGCCCGGCACCAGGCTTCGTCGACGCCGCAATACATCACGAGGTTGCGATCCGCCGCATGGGCGCCGCCGGCCAGACCGAAAATGGCCAGCACCGCAAGGCCAAGCCACGTCCTGCCTTGTCTGCGATCAAATGGACCTTTCATCGATAATTCCTCCCTTTCATGCTCTCTGGAATTGGTTATTCGTCGTCGAGCGGCACTCCGATCACCTGGGACAATCTCGCCGCCACACCCGGCGCCGCAGCAAGCACCGGATTGCCCTTCGCCATGCCGTCGCCGTCGAGAAAGCGGTTGACGCGCCCGCCGGCTTCCTCGACCAGCAGCAATCCGGCCAGGCAGTCCCATGCATTGATATGAAGCTCGGCATAGGCATCCGAGCGGCCGTCGGCCACATAGGCAAGGCCGAGCGCCCCCGAACCGGAGCGGCGCACATTGGCGCCCAGCGACCAGACCAGGGCCACCTTGTCCAGATAGTCGCGGTTGGGAATCCGCGGCGACCAGCCGAACTCCACGGAGGCGCGGTCGAAGGCCTGGGTGCGCGAAACATGGATCGCCGCGCCGTTGCGCGTCGCACCGTGCCCGCGGCGGGCAAAATAGACCTCCCCGATGGCCGGATTGGCGATGCCGCCGATCTCGCTGCGGCCGTCCTGGACGAAGGCGATCGAAACGCAGAAATGCGGAATGCCGCGCATGAAATTCGCCGTACCGTCGATCGGGTCGACGACCCACATGCGATCAGAGCCGCCGCTGCCACCGGTTTCCTCGCCCAAAAACCCGTCCTCGGGAAAGGCCGCGGCCAACGTCGTGCGGATGTGATGCTCGACCTTCCCGTCGGTCTCGGTCAGGAAATCCTGCGGGCCCTTCATCTCCACAGGCTGCGCGGCGTCGATTTGGCTGTAGCCCTGCATCGCCATGTTTCCCGATGACAAGAGCAGTTGCCGGCAAACATCGGCGCGCCTGTCGAGTTCGGCTTCGGACATCCGGCTCGGTTTCGGCCGCACCGCCACGCTGTTCATGCTGTCCGTCCAGGCAATGGCAGCTTCGATGCGGTCTGCGAAGAAATGGGCAAGGTAGCCTCCGGCGCCGGCTTCATGCACGGCTGTGCAAAGCTGTTTCATTTACGCATGTGTGTCAAGGGCAGCGGTTACACCTGTGACTGGCTTGCGCTATGCTGCACGTGCGTGCAAAGAATCGAGAAACGCAGCGAGAGTGTGCATGACGACGCCAAGAGGCCGTATTGGCTTTTCCAGTGCCCAGCAGGTCGCGGAGCTTGCCGGCGTTTCGCGCTCGGCGGTATCACGCACGTTCACGCCCGGCGCCAGCGTTTCGGAAGAAACCCGCGAGCGGGTGCTGCTGGCGGCCGAGCAGCTCGGCTATCACGTCAACCACCTGGCGCGCGGCCTGATGCGGGCATCGACGGGCATCGTCTGCCTTGTCGTCGCCGATGGCGACACGCCCTACCAAGCCCGTATCCTGCGGGCGCTGACACAGCATCTGAGGGATGCCGGCAAAGTGGCCATGGTTTTCAACACGTCGGGCCCCAGCCACCATGTCGACCAGGCGCTGCGCAACACGCTGAACTACCGTGCCGATGCGACGATCGTGCTGTCCGGCACGCCGCCGCAGGAGCTGATCCGAACCTGCCTCGAGAACGGGCAGCGCCTGATCCTGATCAATCGCGACGACCGGTTCGACGGGCCGCATAACATCGGCGTGGACAACGCCGCCGCCGCCGAGGCGGCACTTCACGCCTTTCTTCGTGCCGGTTGCACCAGGCCTGCCCTGGTGACGTCGGCAGCCGGCACGCCCAGTCTGGTGGCGCGCGAGACGGCGTTTCTTGCCGCGGCGCGGAAGGAACGGCTGGAGGTGATCCAGTGGCGCGAGGGCCGCACGGGTTATGCGACTGGGGCAGAAGGCGCAAGGCGCCTGCTGTCGGGCCGGCAGCGACCGGATGCGGCGTTCTGCGTGACCGACCTGATCGCCTGCGGTTTTCTGGACGCGGCGCGCCACGAGTTCGGCGTCGACGTCCCGCGCGATCTCTGCGTCGCCGGCTTCGACGACATCGAGCAGGCTGACTGGGCTTCCTACCGGCTGACGACCTTTGCGCCGCCGATTGAGGAGATTGCCACGCACGCCGTGCGACTGGCCGCCGGTTCGCGCGAGGAAGCAGGCGCCGGCAGTCGCCTGACCTGCCACGCGCCGATGGTCTGGCGCGGCACTGTGAGGCCAGGTCGGGGCTGATGCCGATCGGACTATAGTCCCGGTCGGTGAGCGTCTCGTGTGCTAGATCGCAATGCTGCCGATCGCGGCATCGACGGCGTCGCCCAAACGGTCGACGATAATATCGACCGTGCCGTCGTCGACGATGAATGGCGGTGCAAGCAGGACGTGATCGCCAGCCCGCCCATCGACGGTGCCGCCCATCGGATAAACCATCAACCCCCGCTGCATCGCTTCCGATTTTATCCGGGCATGGACCTTCAGGCGCGGATCGAACGGGGCCTTGGCCGAGCGATCCGCGACAAGTTCGATGCCCTGGAAAAGGCCGCGCCCGCGAATGTCCCCGACATGGTGATGGTTGCCGAAGCGCTCACGCAGCCGTCGTTCGAGCGTGGCGCCTCGCGCCGCGACATTGGCAAGCAGACCATCACGCTCGATGACCCGCTGCACGGCGAGGCCGGCCGCACAGGCGAGCGGATGACCGATATAGGTGTGACCGTGCTGGAAGTCGCTGCCTTGCGAAAAAGCATCGAATATCCGGTCGGATGCCAGCACCGCCCCGAGCGGGGCATAGCCGCCGCCGAGCCCTTTGGCGATCACCATGATGTCGGGTGCGACGCCTTCCTGGTCGCAGGCATGCAGTGTTCCGGTACGACCCATGCCGCACATGACTTCGTCGAGGATGAGCAGCACGCCGTGGAGATCGCAAATCTCGCGGATGCGCCTGAAATAACCGGGTGCGGGTGGCACGGCGCCGAGAGTCGCTCCAACCACTGTCTCTGCGACAAAAGCAATGACCGTTTCCGGCCCGAGTTCCTGCAGCTTCGTCTCAAGCGCATCGGCGGCGCGCAGCCCGTAGGCCTCGCTGCCTTCATCCGGCCGCTGATGCCGATAGGCATAGCATGGTTCGATATGATGGTTTTCGATCAGCATGGGCTCGAACGGCGCCTTGCGCCAGGCGTTGCCTCCCACCGAAAGCGCGCCCAGCGTATTGCCATGATAGCTCTGCTGACGGGCCACGAAGCGGCGGCGCTGCGGCTCGCCGCGCTCGACGAAATATTGCCGCGCCATCTTCAGGGCGGTCTCGATGCCTTCCGATCCGCCGGAGACGAAATAGACGTGATGAAGATCGCCCGGCGCGTGAGCGGCAAGTTCGTCCGCCAGTTCCTCCGCCGGCCGGGTGGTGAAGAAGCTGCTATGCGCATAGGCGAGCCGGTCGAGTTCGGCATGCATCGCGGCAAGAACAGCCGGATGCTGATGGCCAAGGCATGAGACGGCCGCGCCGCCGGAGGCGTCGATATAGCGGCGTCCCTTGCTGTCGATGACGGTGACGCCATCGCCGCCGACGGCAACGGGATAGTCGTGGTGGATCTGGCGATGGAGGATATGCGTCATGACCGTTGCCTGGTTTCGTAGATATGGGTGGAAAGGGTGTCGAACTGACGTTCGACGTCGCGCATGGCGGCCAGCGCGCGATCGCCGGCGGCGGCCGCCAGGATCGCGGCCAGCGTTTCGGCGATGGCAAAGGCCGGCGCCATGGTGTGGAAAAAGGACGGGCTCTCGGTTGGCACGATGATGACGGCGCCCGCCCGGTTGACGAGCGGCGAGACCACGCTGTCGGTAATCGCCACGATTTCGAGCGCGCGGCTGCGTGCATAATCGACGAGTTCGACGGCGGCGCGCGTATAGGGCTTGACGCTGATCGCCAAAAGCACGTCGCCCGCTCCCGCTTCCCACAAAGGATCAGGCCCGGTTCCGCCGACGCCGTCAAGCAGACGCACCGCGCCGCCGGCGAGGCCATAGACGTAGGCGAAATGGCAGGCGACGGGGTAGCTCGACCGATAGCCCAGCGCATAGATGCGCTTGGCGCCTGCCAGCACCGAGGCTGCCCGGGTCACCGCCTCCAGCGTCGCCGGATCGCAAAGCTTCGCCATATGGCGCTCGAGCGTTTCGGCCAGCTCGAAGGCCAGCGCGCCGTCTCCTCCGCGCTTCCGCCGCGCCATCAATGCTTCGGCCTTGCCCAAGAACTCCTTCTCGCCGCGGCGAAGTTGCTCGGCGTAGAGGTCGCGCAGGCTATCGTAGCCGTCGAAGCCCATGCGCTGGGCAAGCCGCGTCATCGATGCCGGGGTCACCCCGGCGCGCTGCGCCTGGACGCGCATCGACAGGAGGGCAACGTCACGCGGATTGTCGAGCACCCATTGCGCCGCCGCGCGAAGCTGGCGCGGCATCGTCTCGAAACTCTCGAGCAGGCGCGAGCGGAAGGCGGGTTCCAACATGGCGCGAATTTACGCCGGCCGTTGACGAGCTGCAATGAATATTTCAATCTGCCAGAAATGAGCGTAGTGTTTCATTCAATCAGAAAACAAGAACAGGGGAAATTCGCATGAAACAGACCATATCCAGTCATTTGGGAGCGCTGGCGGCACTCGCGCTGGCTTCCTTGCCGTTCGCAGCCGCACCGGCTCTGGCCGAGGATCCAATCGCGCTAGGCTGGGTGGGGCCGCTGTCGCCGCCCGGCAACTATTCCGGCGGCCAGGAGATGCAATGGGCGGTGCAGCTCGGAGTTGACGAGGTCAACAAGGCCGGCGGCGTGCTCGGCCGTCAGCTGAAGGTGAGCTACGAGGACACCAAAGGGCAGCCGGCCGACGGCAGCGCGGCGGCGGTTCGGCTCATCACCAAGGACAACGTCGCCGCAATCTTCGGCGAATTCCATTCCTCGGTCGCCCTCGCCGAAATCGAGGAGGCGCACAAATACGGCGTCGCCTGGGTCGGTACAGACGTATGGGCGGATGCCATCACGGCCAAGCAGTATCCGGAAGTCTATCGTCTCGCTCCGGCCAACTCGCTCGTTTACGTTAAGGCAGCCGACTGGACGGTCGAGCAAGGTTTCAAGAACATCGCCATCATCGCCGAAAACACGGACTTCGGCCAGGGCGGGGCCAAGGTCATCGCCGATGAGCTGAAGGCCAAGAACGTCCCCTATACGCTGGCAACGATCGACCTGAACCAGCAGGATTTCACGCCCGCGCTGCTGCGCCTGATGAACCAGAGCCCGAAGCCTGATGCGATCCAGATGGTGATCGCCGGACAGGCGCAGTATCAGCTGGTCAAGCAGGCCTGCCAGCTCGGCCTCGCACCGACTGCCGAAACGGCCCTCATCGGCTCCTCGGGTCTGCTGCAGAAGGAAGTGTGGGAAGTCGACGGCGAATGCGCCAACAATCTTCTCATCGTCAACGTCGCGCAGCCCAAGTCGCAATGGAACGACAAGGCCAAAGCATTCGTGAAGGCGTTCACCGGACGCTACAATAGGGCACCGACCGGCGTGGCCATGGAGGCCTATGACACGTTCGGTGTCGTCGTCGAAGCGATCAAGAAGGCAGGCTCGGCTGACCGCGCGGCGATCGTGAAGGCACTGGAAGAGATCAAATATGAAGGGGTGAACGCCACCTACACCTTCCCGACCACCAAATCTCCCGACTGGGCTTTCCATCAGTTCGTCGACGTGCCGTTCACGATCATCCAATACACGGCCGTGAACCAGGCGCCGGAGGATGCTGCGATCGTCTATCCGAAGAAGTGGGCCACCACCGACAAGGTCATGCCCGGCAAATGAACGGCACGCCGGCGGCTCCATAGCCGCCGGCGGCCGCTTCACTGGACAGGCGGCCGACAACGAGGTGATGTGAACCCATGAGCTATTTCCTCCTCCTGGCCGTCAACGGCCTGGTCATCGGCCTCATTTTCGCGCTGACGGCGGCGGGGCTCACTTTGGTCTTCTCGGTGTTGAAGGTCGTCAATTTCGGCCATGGATCGCTCTATATGCTGGGCGGCTATGCGTCCTACTACATCATCGCCTGGTTCCATGCGCCGCCGCTTGTCGGTGTCGCCGGCGCGATGGTGGCCCTGTTCATCTTCGGCGTGCTCTTCGAGAGGCTCGTCATAGCGCCGATGTATACCGACAAGGTCGAGCGCAAGGACGAATACGCCATTATCGTCACCTTCGGCCTCACCATTCTGATCACCAATCTCGGCCTTGTCGTCTTCGGCCCCTTCGCCAAGGCGCCGCCGTCCTTCATGACAGGAGCGCTGATCCTCGGTCCGTTGATCCTGCCTTACGACCGGCTGATCGCTGCGGTCGCTGCCGTCGTCCTGCTTGTCGGTCTGACGCTTTTCCTGAAGCGCACCTCGCTTGGCCAGGCACTCGATGCGGTGAGCCAGAGCCGCGAGTCCGCCGCGGTCATCGGTATCGATCCACGCCGCATGTACACCATCGCTTTCGGCATCGGCTCGGCGCTTGCCGGCGGGGCAGGGGCGTTGATCGCGCCGATCTTCGCCCTGTCGCCGTCGATGGGTGAGTTGCCGGCCGTGCAGGCCTTCATCATCATCGTGCTCGGCGGCATGGGTTCCGTCGGCGGAAGCATTACCGGCGGCATCCTGCTCGGCCTGGTGCAAGGGCTGGGTGTCGGCTATCTGCCGGATCCCAATCGCGCGCTTGCCTATACGCAGGCGTTCGGAGCGCTGCTGCTCGTCATTGCGTTGCTCTTCCGGCCGACCGGCCTGTTCGGCCGCTCGCATCTGCGGCTGGAATAGGGGCACGGCAATGATCCGTCCAACATTCTCGCAATCGGCTCAGGCGATTCTGCTCGTGGTGGCGTTGCTGGTGCCGCTCGGCGTCGGACCATACTGGACCCACGTCGGCGCCATCGCCTGGTACTATGCGCTGCTTGCCGCGAGCTGGGCGCTGCTTGCCGGTTTCGCCGGTCAGTTCTCCTTCGCCCATGTGGCTTTTGCCGCGCTGGGCGGATATGCCTCGGCCTTGTTCGTTGGCCAGATCGGCATGCCGGTGCCGCTTGCCATTCTTGCCGCCATCGCTCTTGCCGTCGTGGCCGGCGCCCTGATCGGCGCGCTCGTCCTGAGGCTTTCCGGGCCTTATCTGGCCCTCTTCACGCTTGCCATTTCGGAAATCTTCCGCCTCGTGCTGGTCGCGGAGGAGGACATCACACGCGGCATGCTGGGCTTGCCGGTGCCCGGCCTCTTTTCCGGTCGATCGGACCTGCCTTATTACTATTTCGGCCTTGCGCTCGTCGTCCTGGCGGTATTGGGAATGAATGCCTTGTTGGCGACCCGCGTCGGTCTTTTTCTACGTGCCATCCGGGAAGACGAGGGCGCCGCGCGCGCCAGCGGGGTGGATACCACGCGCTACAAGATTCTCGTCTTCGTGGTAACCAGCGTGATCGCGGCGATAGCCGGCATTTATTACGGCCATTTCATCGGCATCCTGACGCCGAACATGGCTATCCTGCCGGAGATGGGTCTGGTTATCGCGATGGCGGTGATCGGCGGCATCGAAAGCCTGCCCGGCGCCGTGGTCGGTGCAGTCGTCGTCTTCCTGCTTTCCGAGACGCTGCGGTCCTACGGCGAATGGCGTTTCGTGCTGATGGGTCTGGCGCTTATCCTGGTGCAACGCTTCGCGCAGAACGGCCTGTATCCGATGGTCGAAAACTGGGCGCGCTTCCGCGCGCGGCCACGGGAACAAGCGCCTGTTCCAACTGCTACCACCGAGGAACCCCATGCCGGTTGAGAAGGACACCGCTTTTTTCTCGGTCAGTGGTCTTGCCAAGCATTTCGGCGGCATCCATGCCGTCGAAGGCTTATCCTTTGCCCTGGCCCGCGGCGAAATTGTCGGGTTGATCGGTCCCAACGGCTCGGGAAAGACGACCACCATCAACATGGTGACGGGCGCGCTCAAACCCGACGGCGGTGCCATCCTCGTCGAGGGTACCGACATGGCGCGCTCGCCGGCTAATCTTTTCGCGCGCCGCGGTGTTGCCCGTACTTTTCAGGTTCCCCGCCTGTTCCGCCGCATGACCGTGCTGGAAAACCTCATCGTGCCGGCACTTTCCGACCCGGCTGAGCGGCGCGCCGCGGCAGAGGAGCGCGCCCGTGGGGTCCTTGCTTTCCTGAGGCTCGACCATCTCGCCGACAGTTATGCAAGAGCGCTTTCCGGCGGCCAGCAGAAGCTGCTGGAACTCGGCCGGGCGCTGATGCTCAAACCGAGATTGCTGCTTCTGGACGAGCCCTTCGCCGGCGTCCACCCGCGCCTGCTGGAGGAGATCATCGAGCACATAAGGAGCCTCAATCGCGACGGTCACACCATCGTCGTTGTCGATCACAACCTCGAGGCTATCCAGTCGGTCGTAACGCGCGTCATGGTGATGGCGCGAGGGCGCAAGATCGCCGACGGCGCGGTCGCCGAGGTGCTGCGCAATCCCGAGGTCGTGCACGCCTATACGGGATCCCGCGCAACGCATCGGGAAGCACGATAATGGAAACCGCTTCCCTGCCATCGACCCCGCCGCTGATCGCCTGCGAGAACCTTGTCGCCGGCTATACGCGCGACATCGACATATTGCGCGACGTTTCGGTCAGGGCCTGGCCTGGCAGCATTTCCTGTGTGGTCGGGCCGAACGGCACCGGCAAGTCGACGCTTCTCAAGGCGTTGTTCGGCTTTCTGAAACCGAGTGCCGGCCGGGTGCTTCTGCGAGACGTGGACATCACCGGAAACCCGCCCTTCCGGATGCTGGGCCTTGGCCTGGCCTACCTGCCGCAGCGGCCGAGCCTCTTTCCTCATCTCTCGGTCGAATCGAACCTGAAACTCGGTCTCTGGCATGCCAGGCCGAAGAAGACGGTGCTGACCGAGAAACTGGAACATGTCTATGAGCGGTTTCCCGTCGTTCGCGAGAAACGCGCGCAGCCTGCCGGCCAGCTCTCGGGAGGCCAGCAGCGGCAGGTCGAGATCGCACGCAGCCTGATGGCCGATCCGTCGGTCTACCTGATCGACGAACCGACCGCCGGCGTCGATCCGCAGACCAGCGAGACGATCTACGACATCGTCCGCGATCTTGCCCGCGAACTCGGCAAGGCCGTGCTGCTGGTCGACCAGGATATTCGCGCCGCGCTTGCCATCACCGACTACGTCTATGTGGTCAAGAACGGCACGGTTTTTTCCGAAGGCGCGCGCGCGGATTTCGGTGCCGACACCGACGCTCTTGTCGCACGTTGGCTGTATGCGAGCGGTGAATGAACGGGCAGCTTACGGCGTGGCGTAGCCCGGCGGCTGTTCGAACAGGCCGTCGCGCCGAATCTCTAGCGCCCGCCCGATCCTCAGCGCCAGCGGATCCTGGAAGCGGCGAACCGCGATCTGCAATCCTGCGGGCAGACCATTGACGAGACCGATGGGGACGCTGAGCGCTGCCATGTCGAGGAGGTTCACCATGCGGGTAAACGTCCCAAGCGGCGTCGTTGTCTCATCGATGTCGGCCAATGGCGGCGCGGTAATCGGCGCCGTTGGCGTCAGGAACGCATCGGCGCCTTCGAGATCGCGATGAAACTCGATCTGCGCGGCTCGGCGCCTTGCAATCAACTCGTGATAAGCGGCGAGGCCGATTTCCCTGCCCTTGAGAACCCGCATGCGGATCGCCGTGCCGACGCCGCTGTCCGCGGGTTCCACGTAACGGCCGAGATGATGCCAGGCTTCGACGGCCATGATGTCGCCGGCCAGGGCCTTGTAGGTGTCGTAAGATTGCGGCATCGGCATCCGATCGACATTGGCACCGAGCGCCTCCAGTTCAGCGACGGTGGAGTCGAAGCGGTCCAGGATGCCGCAGTCTACGCCGGCAAGGTCCACGGCCGAGGGGATGCGCAGGCGAAGGCCCGATATGCTCCGCTCGAGCCCGTCGAGCGGCGAGGTCGACGCCACGCCAAAGGTGGCCGGATCGCCGGGATCGGGACCCTCGAGCGCGGCCAGCAGAAGGGCTGCATCCTCCACCGACCGGGTCATGGGACCGATGCTGTCGAAGGACATGGCAAGCGGCAGCAAGCCGCCGCGCCCGATAAGGCCGAAGGACGTCTTCAGGCCCACGATTCCGCACATGGCGGACGGATTGCGGATGGAGCCCGTAGTGTCGGTGCCGAGCGCGACCGGCACCAGTCCGGCGGCGACGGCCACGCCCGAACCGCTCGACGATCCGCCCGGCGCGCGCGGGATGGCGCTGTCACGCGGGTTCAGGGGCGTGCCGGCGACCGGGTTGGTCCCCCAACTGCCAAAAGCAAATTCCACGGTGTGCACCTTGCCCAGCAGGATCATCCCGGCCGCGACAAGGCGTTCGATTGCCGTTGCCGTGGCGGTTGCGAGTTCGCCCGCAAGCGCTTTCGAGCCTGCCAGGGTCGGATAGCCTTCGACGTCAAGCAGGTCCTTGGCCGCGAAAGGGATACCGTCCAGCGGCCCTTTCGAGACGCCGCGACTGCGACGCTCGTCGGCTTCGCCGGCGGCCTGGAGCGCAGCCTCAGGAAACAGCCGGACGAACGCATGCAGCGAATTGTCATGAACGTCGACACGATCCAGCGCGCGCCGGACGATCTCGGTCGAGGATGTGTTGCCATCGGCGAGCGCGCGGCTGAGTTCGGCGGCGGTGGCGAAGGCGGAAATCCCTTGGGCGGTGGCGTTCATGCTGTCCTACCTGTGCGAGTCGGTGAAATGAAGCATGGAAAACCACGTTGCGGGAGAGCCAATTGGGCCCGGAGATGAAATTGAAGCCGTTGCTGATCATGGTTGCGCCGAACGGAGCGCGCAGAACGAAGGCCGATCATCCGGCTCTGCCGATGACCGCCGACGAACTTGCCGAAACGGCGAGGCAGTGTCTCGCTGCCGGCGCCGCCGCCATCCATGCGCATGTCCGCGATGCTTCAGGCCGGCACACGCTTGACGCCGCGCTTTACCGGGATGCCATCGCGGCGATCCGGGAGCGGACGCAGGGCGTCATGGCGATCCAGATCACGACCGAAGCGGTCGGGCTCTATTCGCCACGCGAACAGATGGATCTTGTTCGGACGCTTCATCCGGTTTCCGTCTCGATCGGCTTGCGTGAGATAATCAGCGATGGCGAGGCGGAGCCGGCCCGCTTCTTCGCGTGGGCCGGTCGGGAAGGCATCGCGGTCCAGCACATTCTCTATGATCGGGCCGATCTCGACCGTTTCATCGATCTGCGGCGGCGAGGCATTCTGGCGGAGCCCACAAGCCCCCGGCTGCTGTTCGTCCTTGGACGCTATGCCGCCGATCAGGAAAGCCGGCCCGAAGACCTCGATGTCTTCCTTGAAGGGCTCGATGCGCATGGTCTTGAAGGCGCCGTATGGTCGGTCTGCGCCTTCGGACGGGGCGAGACCTTGGCGCTGACGGCGGCGATCGCGGCGGGAGGGCACGTGCGGGTCGGCTTCGAGAACTCTCTCTGGCACGCCGATGGCAGCCTCGCCCGCGACAATGCCGAACGGGTCGCGGCAATCGTCGAAGCCGCTGGCCGCACGGGGCGCCCGATTGCTTCTGCCGCGCAGGCGCTTGATATTCTCGGAATTGCCCGCCAGCAGTGAGGGCCCGCGCGCCTTGTTAGAGGATCGGCCGCGCGCCTGCAAATTCGCCAGGGTAGGACGGGCACGGTCTCGAACGGACCCGTCATATCCTTGCATCCAAATCGGGCGGCTTGCCTTGCGAGCCGTCTTCCTTGTGCGTTTTATCGCGGATGGCCCGGAACAATGGCCCCGATGAGGGGTTTGGTCGCGACATAGCGAGCGACGGAGCCAGCGATGTCCGAGCATGTTCCCCCAAACTCCTCCAGTCTCAGCAGACGAAGCTTTATGACCGCGACCGTCTCCGCGGCTGCGGTGACTCCGCTTCTGGCCTCGACAGCCAGGTCCGAGGAGCCTCCGGCTGCTGCCGCCAAGCCAAACGAGCCTGTCATGACAACACTGACCATCAACAAGCAGCCATACAATCTGGCGCTCGACAGCCGAACCAGCCTGCTCGACGCCTTGCGCGACCATGTCGGCCTGACGGGCACGAAGAAAGGTTGCGATCATGGCCAATGCGGTGCCTGTACGGTGCTGGTCGATGGCCATCGCGTGCTCTCCTGCCTCAGCTTCGCGGTGATGAACGAGGGCAAGGCGGTAACCACCGTCGAAGGGTTGGCGTCGACGGATGGCGGCCTGCATCCGATGCAGCAGGCCTTCATCGATCACGATGCGTTCCAGTGCGGCTATTGCACGCCCGGCCAGATCATGTCCGCGATCGGCTGCGTCCACGAAGGACATGCCGGTTCAGAGGACGACATTCGCGAATATATGAGCGGCAACCTTTGCCGATGCGCGGCATACCCGAACATCGTCGCGGCAATCGTCCAGGCCCGCGACCAGATCAGGAGGGCCTGAGATGCATCCTTTCGTCTATGAGAGGCCCGCCAGCCTCTCCGCGGCGGTCGTCGTCGCCTCGCGCTCGGCCACCAGGCATCCGCCGACGCAAGCCCCCGCGCAGTTTATTGCCGGTGGCACCAATCTCGCCGACTATATGAAACTCGGCGTCGCCCGGCCGGAACGCTTGCTCGATCTGAACGGTCTCTCCGAACCGGCATTGCGGCGGATCGAGACCGATGGTGAGGGTCTGCGCCTTGGCGCTCTTGTGCGGATGGGCGACGCGGCCGAGAATGCCGAGATCAAGCGTCGGTATCCGGTGATCGCGGAGAGCCTGCAACTGGCGGCAAGCGGCCAGCTGCGCAACATGGCAAGTCTTGCCGGCAACATCCTGCAGCGCACCCGCTGCGAATATTTCCGCGAAACCTCATGGCCATGCAACAAGCGCGAGCCAGGCTCGGGCTGCGCCGCGATGGACGGGTTCAACCGCCAGCATGCCGTGCTGGGGACCAGTGAGAACTGCATCGCGACCTATCACGGTGACTTTGCCCAGGCCCTGATCGCGCTTGACGCCACGGTTCATGTCCAAGGCCACAACGGGCGGCGAAAGATTCCGTTTGCCAGCCTGCATCGCCTGCCCGAGGACAGCCCTCACATCGAGACCGACCTGGCACCCGACGAGATCGTCACCGCCATAGAGGTGCCCGCCGGCGCATGGACCAGGCGTTCGCGCTATCTCAAGATCCGCGATCGGCAATCCTATGCGTTTGCCCTTGCATCGGCCGCGGTCGCCCTCGACCTCGACGGCGAGACCGTGAACGAGGCGCGCATCGCGCTTGGCGGCGTGGCGACCGTACCCTGGCGGGCAAGAGCGGCGGAGGAGATCCTGCGCGGCAAGGTGCTCGACGAGGCAGCGGCGGCCGAGGCCGCCGAAGCCGCGTTCGCCGAGGCCCAGCCGCGTCGGCACAACGCATTCAAGATAGAACTCGGCAAGCGAACCTTGATCAGGGGGCTGCTCGAAACCCGTGACATGAAGGTGTGATCATGAACGTCGCCGCTCCACAGCCGAAGGAAAACATGGGACAGCCGCTGCCGCGTATCGATGCGCGGCTGAAAGTGACCGGCCAGGCCGAATACGCGGCGGATCTCCCGGCCGCCAACATTGCGCACGCCGTGCTCGCGACGAGCAGCATCGCCAAGGGCAAGGTCGCCAGGCTTTACCTGGATGACGCGCGCTCGGTGCCCGGCGTCCTCGACATCGTCACCTATGGCGACCTCGACAAGGTCGAGACGCCGAAATTCGGAAATACCGGCGCGAGTTCTATCGGGCCGCTGCATGACAAGGCGATCTTCCATGACGGTCAGATCATTGCGCTGGTGGTCGCCGAGACCTTCGAAGCAGCCGAGGAGGCGGCGCAAAGGATCCGCGCGGACTATGCCGAGGAAAAGCCGACCGCCAGTTTCGACATGCCGGGGACAAAGACCATCGACGCCGCCGGCAAAAGCCCGTTGTTCAAGGAGGACGTCAAGGCCGGCGATTTCGATGCCGCGTATGAATCGGCCCCGATGAAGATCGATGCGCGGTATTCGACGCCGACCCAGCATCACAACCCGATAGAGCTGTTCTCGACCACCGCTGTTTGGCAAGGCGACCAACTCACCGTTTACGAGCCCTCCCAGAACGTGACCGGCTGGAAAGTCGAGTTGGCGCGGCAATTGAGGCTCGACCCAGCGAATGTGCGCATCGTCTGCCCTAACGTAGGCGGCGCATTCGGCTCGAAGGGGCCGATGACGGCGCGAACGGCCATCGTGGCTGTGGCCGCCAGGCGGCTTGGCCGGCCGGTGCGCTGTGTGGTCAGCCGCATGCAGGCGTTCGGCACCCAGACCTATCGGGCCGAAACCCGGCACCGCATCCGCATCGGCGCCGGCAAGGACGGCCGCATCACTGCTTTCGGCCATGAAGGCTGGGAGGTGACCTCGAGACCCGATTCCTATGTCGTCGGCGGGACTTCGGCCACCGGTCGCATGTATGCTTATGGCTCGGTGCTGACGCATGTCTCGCTGGTGCAGGCGGATCGCAACACGCCCGGTTATATGCGCTCGCCGCCCGAGACGCCCTACGTCTATGCCCTCGAGAGCGCCATGGACGAAATGGCCGTCGCACTCGGCATGGACCCGATCGAATTTCGCCGGATCAACGAGCCCCAGAAGGAGCCGATCGGCGGCAAGCCGTTCTCCAGCCGGTCGCTGATGAAATGCTACGATCAGGCCGCTGACGCCTTCGGCTGGACAAGACGGGATGCGAAAGTCGGCTCGATGCGTGACGGAGACTGGCTCGTCGGCATGGGATGCGCGACGGCAGTCTACCCGACCGCGGCCGCGCCATGCGCGGCCCGCGTGCGCCTGACGGCCGAAGGAGACGTGCGCGTGCAGTGCGGCTCGCATGAAATCGGCACAGGTGTGCGAACCGTTGCCGGCCAGATGGCGGCGGAACGTCTCGGTGTCGACATCGGCAAGGTCGCCGTCGAGATGGGCGACAGTGCCTTGCCGCCGGCGCCGGTATCGGGAGGTTCGATTTCCACTGCCAGCGTCTGTTCGGCCGTGCTCAAGGCGTGTGATGCTGTGCGCACGAAATTGTTCGCCGCAGCGGTCGCGGAGGGTGGCCCTCTTGCAGGCTCGCACAATGAGGAACTGGACCTCCACGAGGGACGGATCCTCACCAAGGGCGGGGCGTCGGCAAGCACCGCCGATATATTCAAGGCCATGCAGGTAGGCGCCATCGAGGAATATGCCGAATTCGCGCCGAAGGGCTCGACCCCCGAAGCGCTCAAAAAACTCTATGCCGGCCAGTCGGAATTCCATGGCGGCGAGTCCGACGCGGATTCGGTGAAATATGCGTTCGGGGCCGAATTCGTGGAGGTGCACATCCACAGTTACACGCGCGAAATCCGTGTGCCGCGCATTGTCGGTGCGTTCGCCGCCGGGCGCATCATGAACACGCGCACCGCGCGCAGCCAGCTGATGGGAGGCATGATCTGGGGCATTGGCCAGGCCCTGCATGAGGCGACCGAGATCGATACCCGCTATGCCCGCTATGTGAACCGCGACCTGCAGGATTATCTGGTCCCGGTGAATGCCGATGTCAGGGACCTTGACGTCATACTGGTTCCGGAGATCGACCATGAGGTCAATCCGGCTGGTGTGAAGGGCCTGGGCGAACTCGGCAATGTCGGCACCGCCGCTGCCGTCGCCAGCGCTGTCTACCACGCGACCGGCAAGCGGATCCGCGACTTGCCGATCAGAATTGACGATCTGATCGTTTGAGGACCGAGACAAAGAGGATTGCTCCGCCGCAACAAGCGTGGGTTTGTCCTCGCCCAGTTTCACTGCCTTGCGGATCGGGATGCTGATGCGTCAGGAACCGACTGTTTCATGCCAGGGTGATCCGGAACAGCCGGAACCCTTCCCGCCCCATCGAACGGAACTGACCGTAGGAGCGCTCAGCCTTGGCCGCGCAGGATGCTGACGACGAGCAGCGTCAGCGCCGTATTCCACAGCGCCTGCTCGGCCCGGTATTTGCACCGGCAGCCACCACGCCCTGCGCCTGGTCGATGGCGTGTCCCAGCAGGCGCGGAATGAAAAGCTGCAGCGTCGCGGCGATGAAGGTCGAGACGATGGTGATGGCGACCTGCCAAGGGTGGCGCAGCGTCATGCGCATGATACGCAGCAAGGTGCCAGGGCCCTTGCCCCAGGAGGCTTGCGCCACATGGGCAAACGATTTGCCGCGCCCCGCCGCGCTGCCGATTGCTTGCGTGTTCAAGGACCTATCCAAACCGATCCGGACTTTAGCCCGGACGAATGAAACAGACTCAAATTCAAGTGCCACGATGTTACGCGCCTCCCGCGCGGCCGTTCAAGGGCCAATGACAGCTTCGCGCTGTGCCTGAAATGACACGCCGCTGTTTCGCGCAATGATCGCGCTCATCGTCAGGCTGCCCGCCCAAATAGAAAAATTGTTCGTCCCGGCGGCATCGAAAAGCCGATCGTTCCTTTCCCGGCGCACTGAACTCCGTGAGATTTGGGGCATCGATGGCGGCTTCGGCCGCTGGAAAAGGAGCAGCACATCCACGGGCCCGGTTTTCCGGGCGAAGTTTTCAAGCAGCACCCGGAAAGAACCCGGAAAGGAGCTGACATGCCCAGAATAGTGCCCGTGCTCGATCTGAGCCGTCTCGAACAAGGCGCGTCGGAGCGCCGGACGTTTCTGGCGGATCTGCGCTCCGCCTCGCGCGATATCGGTTTTTTCTATTTGGCGGGCCACGGCATCCCATGGGCCGACATCAGCGAGACGCTCGCCGCTTCGCGGCGTTTCTTTGCCTTGCCGGAAGCCGACAAGCTGTCGATAGAGATGGTCAATTCCTCGCAGTTCCGCGGTTATACCCGCGCTGGCGGCGAACTGACCAAGGGCAAGGCCGACTGGCGCGAGCAGCTCGACATCGGCGTCGAGCGCCCGCCCATCGCGCAAGGCCCGGGAATTCCTGCTTGGACGCGGCTGCAGGGGCCGAACCAGTGGCCGTCGGCGTTGCCGGAGCTGAAGCCGGCGCTGCTGGCCTGGCAGGCGAAGGCGACGGCCGTGGCCATTCGTCTGCTCAAGGCCTTCGCGCTGTCGCTCGACCAGGCCGAGGACGCTTTCGATCCGATCTATGGCGGCGAACCCAATCATCGCATGAAGATCGTGCGCTACCCCGGCCGCGAAGCGACCGGCGGCGACCAGGGCGTCGGCGCGCATAAGGATGGCGGCTTCCTGACGCTGCTGCTCCAGGACGACAACAAGGGCCTGCAGGTAGACTATGACGGAAGCTGGGTGGACGTGGATCCGATTCCCGGAACGCTCGTCGTCAACATCGGCGAGCTGCTGGAGCTCGCCTCGAACGGCTATTTGAGAGCCACCGTGCATCGCGTCGTGACGCCGCCCGCCGGCGTCGAACGCATCTCGGTGCCGTTCTTCTTCAGCGCCAAGCTCGATGCCACGGTACCGCTGCTCGAGCTTCCCGAGGAACTGGCGGCGCAGGCGCGCGGGCCGGCCAGCGATCCCGACAATCCGCTGTTTCGCGATGTCGGAACCAATGTGCTGAAGAGCAGGCTGCGCTCCCATCCCGACGTTGCGCGGCGTCATTATGCCGATCTGCTTGAGCCCGAGACCCGGGCAGGCTGAGCCATTCGGCAGGTAGAAATTTTTGTAGAGCAGCAAAATTTTAGAATTCTATTCGTCGCCAGCGCACGAAAATGGGCTCAACATAAAAATATCGTTCGAGGTTTCCTCCCATTCCTCCGAACGGTGTTCCCCTCTGAAGGTTATGACCTTCTTTCTGGCCGGGCCGTCTTCGCGCCCGGCCATTTTTCTTTGCCGGGAACAGTTTTTGCGGCCTGGGAAGCGCGCCACGACGACACGCCATTTTCTTGGAAATGCTTTCTCTTGCGTTCCACTTGGGAAGGCGCAACGCTGTCCAATCCAGTCACCACCGCGAAAGAGAGATGCTCATGACATCCAATGTCGCCGTCATTGCCGGAGCGGGATCCGGATTGAGCGCCTCGCTTGCGTCCCTTCTCGCAAGGGAAGGTTTTCGTGTCGTGCTGGCCGCTCGCAACATCGAGAAGCTCGACCCATTGCTGGCGCAGACCGGCGCCCAAGCCGTGGCAACCGATGTCTCCGATGCCGCGTCGGTGCAGCGCCTGTTCGAGGTCGCTGACAAGGCCGGCCCGCTGTCGCTCGTGGTCTTCAATGCCAGCGGACGCGCCCGCGGCCCGATAGCCGAACTCGATCCAGAGGCTGTCAGGCAGGCCTTGCTGGTGGGGGCCTTTGGCGGCTTCCCGGTTGGCCAGCAAGCAGCCAACCGGCTGCTTTTGCAAGGCTCGGGCTCGATCTTCTTCACCGACGCGACGGCAAGCGTCAAGGGATTCGCCGGCTCGGCCGGTTTCGCGATGCCCAAATTCGGCTTGCGTGGACTGGCGCAATCCATGGCTCGCGAACTGGCCCCCAAGAACATCCATGTCGCGCATTTCGTCATCGATGGTGCCATTGCCTCGACCGTGCCGGGAGAGGCTCCCGACCCGCAAGATCGACGGCTATCGCCGGACGCGATCGCCGAGGCCTATCTCGGCATCCATCGCCAGAACCGCAGCGCCTGGACCTGGGAACTCGAGCTCAGGCCCTGGGTCGAGACCTTCTGATCGGCACGGTGACCTATGCAGCTTTCGCGGGGCTTCCATGCAAGGCGGCGGAGAGAGTCGACATTGCATGGGGATGTCACTATATAGCGGCGGCTTCGATGGCTTGTGCCTGGAAACGGTAACGTCATCGGGCAGCTGTTGTGACAGCCATTGAGATGCAAACGGACCTGAAAACCGTAAGAAGCAAGTAGAAGCAGCCTCTCGAGGCGGGACAGGATTCCCGCCAAACGATACCCGCCCCCCCAGAAACAGAAAATGTTCTTCAATCCTCTATTTCCTTTGGCTCTGTGGACCTTGGACGACATCGGCTTGCCGTCCGGTGGCGACTCGGCTGGAATGGGGACATGCATCCTTCACCGGATGCCGACGTTTATGATTACCAACCGGCTTCGCCGCCAGGGAAAAGCAATATGAGTGAGCACGCCATCGAATTCTTGCAGGGATGGATTGGCGAAAAAGTCCATTGCCAGTCCCACGCCAGGATCGAGAAGCAGGCCGAGACGCTGGCCAGGGAATGCGCTGCCAAGGCGGCCGAGGTCGGCATACCGCTGGAGGATATCCAGGAAGAAGTCGGCGATATCCAGGAACTCATCGCCTCCCGGCTCGAGGAAGCGGCCGAGGCCGACGAGCACCAGCAGGCCGCGAGCAAGGCCGCGGAATAATTCAGGAGCAATCCTGTATGAATACGCGGACCATTCGGTCCGCGTATTTGTCTCAGCCGAATTTCTCCTTCAGCCACGCCTTCGGCAGCGCCGGCACGAAATTGCCGTCGCGGCCGGTCATGTCCTCGTTGGCGACCATCGCATTGAGGACGGCTTCCTCGACGCCCTGGACCACGGCATCGAAGAACGGATCGATGTCGCTGTCGGGGATGAACTCGGCGCGAGCGATCCGGCCCGGCGGCGCCAGGGCCGCGTCGGGATTGGCGGTAGAGAAGGCGAGGAAGATGTCGCCGGAACTGTGATAGCCGAAGCCGCCGGTCATGGCGACGCCGAGCGGCACACGGCGGGCCAGCCGCTTCATCTGATGCGGCAGGAACGGTGCGTCGGTGGCAATAACGGCGATGATCGAGCCTTTTTCGGCACGTGGCGTGCCTTCGCGGATCGCGGGTTCGACGAGCTCCGGCCCGGCGCACAGGCCTCGAAGCGTGAAATTGCGCCGCTTGCCGAAATTCGCCTGCACGAAGGCGCCGACAGTATAGGCACGCCCTTGCCATTCGGTGATGCGCGACGCGGTGCCCGAACCGGCCTTGAAGCCGAAGGCGATCATGCCGGTGCCGCCGCCGACGCTGCCTTCCTCGATCGGTCCGCTGGCGGCACCGTCGAGCGCCTCGGCAACATGCCCTGATGTCACGTGGTGGCCGTTGATGTCGTTGAGGAAGCCGTCATAGGTTTCCGCTGCCACCGGCAGTCCCCAGCCGCTGTCGAGTGCGGCTGGCAGCACCTTGCTCATCCAGCGCAGCGTGCCGTCGCGCGAAACGCCGCAGGAATGCGTGTTGGTGACGGTGATGGGGAAGTTGAAGGCGCCGGTCTCCTCGACGATATGCGAGCCGGTCAGTTCGCCATTGCCGTTCTGGCTGAAGATGCCGGCGAAGACCGGTATGGCAAGGTCGGCCCGCGGCCTGGGCAGGATCGCGGTCACGCCGGTGCGCACCGGTCCCTGGCCCACGACGAGCGGGCCGTCGCCTGAAATCAGCGTGGAATAGCCGACCGACACTCCAGCCACGTCGGTGATCGCGTTGAACGGGCCGGGCGTGCCGTCGAAGCCGATGCCGAAGCTTCGCGCGCGCGGCTTGCCGGAGGGCGTTTTGTGATGATGCGGATTGTCTGTCATGTCACGGTTCAGAATAGGGAGCCCTGGCTGCCGGGCTCCTTGGCCTTGATCGCGGTTTTGGCGGCCGGTCGTGGCCGCGCCGAGCCGCTGGTCGCGACAGCATCCGCCGTCCCGTCGGCGAACTCCAGGGACAGCGCCATCCCCGCCGACAATTCCGCCGCACGCTTGACGACGGCGCCGTCGGCATCCTTCACCAGGGCGAAGCCGCGTGCCAGCACGGCCTTGTGCGACAGCGTCGCCAGCAAGCGGTCGGCCTGGGCGACGCGACTGCGCAGCCGCTCCAGCCTCAGTGATGCCGCATGCGTGCTGCGCCGCGTCAGCGCGGTCAGGAAATCCCTTTGGGTCCGCTGCCGCCGCGCCGTGGGCTCTATGGTGATGCGGCCCTGCAGCGCCGCCAATTGCTGGCGGAGCCGCTGCAGCGACGCCCGGGCGCATTTCGGCAACTGATCGGCGGCGCGATTGAGTTCCGCGCGCCGGGCCCTCGTCAGCGCGCGCAACGCACCCTGTGCCCGCAGGAGATTGCGCTCGTTGGTCCGCCGCGCCTCGGCAATTCGCTGCGACAGCATTGCCGGCGTCAGTTTCAGGGCGAGGAAGCGTCCGCGCTTTCGTTCGGTCGAGACCATGAGGCCGCGCCCGAGCCGGTTCGCCGCCTCGTCGAGGCGACGCCGTGGCAGCGCCAGCAACTGATCGGGCGAGGGCAGCGCACGCGCCGCCGCGCGCACGGACTGGCGCTTGCGCTCGAAATTGCGCGAAACCGCAGCCTTGAGCCGCGCGCCGAGACTGGCGAGCGTCGCTTCGAGGTCGGCCTTCACCGGAACGGCGATTTCGGCCGCCCCCGTCGGCGTCGGCGCCCTCACATCCGCGACGAGGTCGATCAGCGTCCAGTCGGTTTCGTGGCCGACGGCCGAGATCACCGGAATGGCGGAGGCGGCGACTGCACGGGCCAGCGCCTCGTCGTTGAAGCCCCACAAGTCCTCGAGGCTGCCGCCGCCCCGCGCCACGATCAGCAGGTCCGGGCGCTCGATGGTGCCATCCCTTGCCAGCGCGTTGAAACCGGCGACGGCGGCGGTCACCTCGGCGCCCGCGGTTTCGCCTTGCACCCGCACCGGCCAGACGAGCACATGCAGCGGAAAACGATCCTTGATCCGGTGGATGATGTCGCGGATGACGGCCCCCGTCGGCGAGGTGACGACGCCGATGACGCGCGGCATGAAGGGCAGCAACCGCTTGCGGCCCCCCTCGAACAGGCCTTCGGCCTGCAGCCGGCGCTTGCGCTCCTCCAGCAGCGCCATCAAGGCTCCGGCGCCCGCCGGTTCCAGATTGTCGATGACGATCTGGTAGTTGGATTTGCCGGGATAGGTGGTGAGCCTGCCGGTGGCGATCACCTCCATTCCTTCTTCGGGGCGGAATTTCAGCCGGCCCATCGTGCCTTTCCACACCACGGCGTCGAGCCGAGCGCGGTCGTCCTTCAGCGTGAAATAGGCATGGCCGGAGGAGTGCGGCCCGCGATAACCCGAGATTTCACCGCGCACCCGTACATTGCCGAAGGCATCCTCGACCGTGCGCTTCAGGGCGCCTGATATTTCGCTCACCGTATATTCGGTGGCGTTGCTGCGTGATTCGGATGCTGCTTCGCTCATCGGCCGATTGGGGGGTGGTTGCGCGCCGGCGTCAAGCTGGCTGTTTTCAGGTCGGCGTTCAGGTGCGTCTGATCGCTTACCAGCCCGGCAGGATCTGGTTCGGCTTGGTTCGCCGCATCTTGCTGAAGGCGAGTGCCGCGAAATCGAACGTTCCCGCCTCTTCGCCAAGCGGCACCGAGATGTTGTCCAGGCTTTCGGAAATGTGCCGGGCCAGTGCATCGACGATCTCCGGCCGCGAGGTTTGGCCGCGCATGATGCCGATGCGGCAGTCGGGCAGGGCGCCGAAGCCGTCGGCCTCGCCCAGCACCCGCATGCCGGGCCTGAGCGCGCATTCCGGCAGCACCGAGATCGCCAGGCCCGACAACACCGCGGCGGTGATGACCGTTGCGGAAAAGCTGGTGAACAGGATGCGATAGTCGCGGTTCTGCTGGTCAAGCACGTCGACGGCGGCGCGCCGCCAGATACAGTTTGGCCGGCCAAAGGCCATAGGCAGCGTTTCCTGCTCGTGCGTGGCATGGTTGGCCGAGGTGACCCACAGCAGCGGTTCGCGCCGCACCACCTCGGACTGGCCGCGCACGTCGTTATGCGTCACCAGCGCCAGGTCGAGATTGCCGCGCTTGATGTGTTCGACCAGCCCCGGCGTCGGTTCGCAGACGACGGTCAGTTCGACGCGTGGATTGGAACGCGTGAAGCGCGCCATGATCTCGGGCAGGAAACGGTCGGCGTAGTCGTCCGGCGTACCGATGCGGATGGTGCCTTCGAGCCGCCGGTCGTCGAAGGCGGCCAGCGTTTCGCGGTTGAGATAGAGCAGACGTCTTGCGTAGGAAAGCAGCTTGTCCCCTTCCTCCGTCAGTCGGTTGCTGCGCCCCTCCTTTTCGAACAGCGGCTTGCCGATCCGCTCCTCCAGCCGGCGCATCTGCATCGACACCGCCGACTGGGTGCGGTGCACCTCTTCGGCCGCCCGGGTGAAACTGCCAGTGTCGGCGATCGAGATGAAGGTCTGCAACTGATCGAGATCGAGCGGCGCTTTCATCGGCATGATCCATCACTAGTGTTGATGCTTAAGATTAGAAACATTCGTTGGATTAATCAATCGAGCAATGGCAAATTGCTGATGTCCACATGAAGGCATGTGAATCGAAGCCGGAACGGCCGCTGTCGCCAGCGCCGATCGCCTGGTTTTGCCCATTCGAGTCTGAAGGAGACCGACATGGTTACGTTTGATTTCGCCACCGAGACCTCGCGCATCACCACGCGTCCGGCCGTTGCGACGCGCGTGATCAATGCGGTCTCCAATGTCTACCAGGCCTGGAAAAACCGCCGTGCCTTCTATCGCCTCGGCGAGATGTCGGACGCCGAGCTTGCCGATATCGGCCTGACGCGCGCCGACCTGCACGTCGCCATTGACGTGCCGTTTGGCCGCGATCCGACGGCGATGCTGCGCGAAATCGCCAGCGATCGCGTCGAAACCATCGAGGACATCGCCCGCAGGGTGGCCTGATCGGTTGGGTTTCGGTCTCGCTGAACCTTTTCATCAGTCAGCGCGACCAAGGTTCATGCAGGCTTCCCACTCCCTGCCGGTCCCCCGCCGGCCTGCCTGCACGCTGCCCGGTCCTCCCAAGGACCGGGCTTTCTTTTTGCACTAGGCAAAAGCCAAAACCTGGGCGACGGCTACCGCCGATCCATGCCGCGCTTGAACTGGTCGAAAATCGACTCCATGCCTTTCTGGTAGTCGTCGCGCTGCTGCGCTCCGGTCTCGAACATCTTGCCGAACAGATCGTCGAACGGGTTCGTCGGCCTGCCGCTCGGATTGGCCTGCGGCTGCGGCGCCTGGGGCTGCCGCCGAGCTTGGGGCTGCGGCGCCGGCTGCTCGCCGCCTGATACACCGCCATCTTGCCGCAGCATCTCCTCGAAGATCTTGCCCAGCGGACTGTCGCCATAGGGGCTCTGGGTCTGCTGCGGCTGAGGCTGGTCTTGCGGCGGCTGCGCGCCACCACCGAACATGTCGTGCAGCACCTTGCCGAGCGGATTGTCGCCAAAGGGGTTCTGTGTCTGCTGCGGTTGCGGCTGGGATCGGCTTTGCGGCTGTGGCACGCCGCCGCCGAACATGTCCTGCAGCACCTTGCCAAGCGGGTTGTCCATCGGGTCTTGCGATGGCGGGCTCGGCTGCGGCGCCGGCGCCTGGGCGCCGCCCAGGCCGCCTCCCTGGCGCATCATCTGCTCGATGATCTCGCCCAGCGGATTGCTGCCGGCGGCGCCGAAGCCGCTGGCCGCCTGCATCTGCCCCCCGGCCAACTGATTGGTGGTCTGCTTGAACAGCCCGCCCATCATCATCGAGGCCAGGGCCGGCAACATCTGTTGCAGCACCTGCTGGCTGATACCGGTCGCTTGCGCCGCCTGGCCGGCAACCGCGCGCGACAGATCCTTCGAGCCGAACAGATGCCCCAGAATGCCGTTGCCCTCATTGATGCCTTGCGGCGAGAAGGCCCGGGTCGCGTCCTCGAAATACTTGGCGTGCTGGCCGCTCGCCATCGCCGTCATGAAGGCGCCGAGCCCATAGGGATCGGCGGTGTTGCGCCTCAGTCCTTGCGAAAAGGCAGGCAGCAACGCCTCCACCGCAGATTGTGTCTGCTGCATCGAGAGCCCGTATTGTTGGGCAAGCGCCTGCATGCCGCTGCCGTTCTGAGCTTGTGCCAGCATGTCGAACAAGGAAGGCATTGGTCTCTCCTCCGGAAATCCCCGCCGGAGAAGCCTAATTCGTTTCCACCGCCGATTGAAGCGGCTTTTGCAGGAGCTCGGCCGCCTCAAAGCCGAGGGTCAATAGGCGTATTCCATGAACACCGGCTCGATCGAGCCGCCCCAGCGTGTGTGGTAGGCCGACAGCATCTCCTCGGCGCTGGTGGTGCCGCGCGCCACGACCTCGTCGAGCGTGTTGAGGAACGAGGTCTCGTCATAGCCGTCGCGGTTCTTCTTGCCGCGGTTCTTCAGCCCCATGCGCGAGATGGTAAGCACGTCGCGAGCGATGTCGCGCAACGTGGCGTTGCGGAACGGCGCCGAAATGCCTTGTTCGGGCACGGCGTTGCGCATCGCCAGCACTTCCCCGTAGGTCCAGCTCGAGGTCAGCGCCTCCGCCGCATCGAGCGCTGCCTCGTCATAAAGCAGCCCGACCCAGAAGGCCGGAAGGGCGCAGATGCGCCGCCACGGCCCGCCATCGGCGCCGCGCATCTCGAGAAAGCGCTTCAGCCGCACGTCGGGGAAGAGCGTCGACAGATGGTTAGCCCAGTCGCCCATCGTCGGCAATCCGTCCGGGATTTCATTGCGGACGGCCCCGGCCATGAACTGACGGAAGGTGACGTGCGTCATGTCGTGGTACTGGCCGTCGCGGATGACGAAATACATCGGCACGTCGAGTGCCCATTCGACATAGTCGGCAAAACCGAAATCGGGCGAGAAGCAGAATTCGAGCAGGCCCGAGCGTTGGTTGTCGGTGTCGCGCCAGATGTCGCCGCGCCAGCTCTGCAAGCCGTTCGGCCGGCTTTCCGTGAAGGGCGAATTGGCGAACAGCGCCGTCGACAGCGGCTGCAGCTTCAGCGACACCTGCATCTTGCGCCGCATGTCCACCTCGCTCTCGAAGTCGAGATTAACCTGGATCGTGCAGGTGCGGTACATCATGTCGAGGCCCTTGGTGCCGACCTTGGGCATGTAGCGCGTCATGATCTCGTAGCGCGACTTCGGCATTTTCGGCGTCTCGGCCAGCGACCATTTCGGGCTGCCGCCAAGGCCAAGGAAGCGGATGCCCATCGGCTCGGCGATCTCGCGCACCTGCGCCAGGTGGGCATTGCCCTCGCGGCAGGTCTGGTGGATCGTCTCCAGCGGCGCGCCGGAGAGTTCGAATTGGCCGCCGGGCTCCAGCGAAATCGCGCCCTGGCCGGTCGGCTCGACCAGGCCGATGATGCGGCCGTCATCGATGATGGGGTCCCAGCCGAGCTTTGACTGCATGCCTTCGAGGATGGCGCGTATGCCGCGCTCGCCGCCATAGGGCACGGGCCCGTTGCCGTCGACGTAGAACGGGAATTTCTCGTGCTCGGTGCCGATGCGCCACTTGTTCCGCGGCTTGTTGCCCTCGGCCAGATGCGCGACGAGTTCGTCCATGCCTTCGATCGGCCGGAAATCGGTTGTGTCGCGCGCCATCATCAAGCCCCTGCGGCGCTATGATCCCGAAATCGACCTCGATTTTCGGGATATGCGCCAAAATCAAAGTACTACAGCGGCCTTTGCGCGTCGACGCGCGGCACTGCAGGGCGGCCGGAAGACCGCCGGCGCTAGATGGACGAAATGTCAGTAGCCGATCAAGCGAAAAATCCTGAGCCAGAGGTCAACAGGAATTGAACGATGCGGCTCTTCCCATCTCCACAAGAGGGGAGGAAGAAACCCTCACCAATCGCCGATTGTGGCCTGCATCACCGCCAGTGCGGCCACGGCGGCCGTATCGGCGCGCAGGATGCGCGGGCCGAGCGGAATGGCAGTAACGAAAGGCAGAGCGCGCAACAGCTTGCGCTCCTCATCGGAAAATCCGCCTTCCGGCCCGACCAGCAGGCCGAGCTTCCTTTCGCTTACCGCTTGCAGCGCGGGCAGGGGATTGTTGGTCGAAGCGTCCTCGTCGCAGAAGACCAGCCGCCGCTCCGTGTCCCAGCCGGTCAGCAGGCGTTCGAACTTTTCCGCTTCCCGCACCTGCGGCACCGCAAGTATGCCGCACTGCTCGGCCGCCTCGACGACATTGGCGCGCAAGCGGTCGATGGAGGGTTTGGCCACTTGCGTGTGCTGGGTGATGACCGGCTGCAGCACGCCGGCGCCCATTTCGACAGCCTTTTGCACCAGATAGTCGAGCCGGCCTTGCTTCAGCGGCGCGAAGCAATAGACGAGATCGGGCAGCGGCGGCTGCGGCCGTTGCCGCGCCAGCACCCTCAGCTTCACCGCCTTCTTGGATTTGGCCGCGATGGCCGCCGACCATTCGCCGTCGCGGCCGTTGAACAACAGGATCTCGGCGCCCTCGCCAAGCCGCAGCACATGCAGAAGATAATGGCTCTGCTGGTGGCCGGCGTCGAACTCGATCTCCGGCCCGAGATCGTCGGGCACGAACAGGCGTTGCATCTTGTAATTGGCGCGCATGGCCGAGGAATGGGCGAGCCGGCGGTTGCCGTCAAGCCTTGGCGGAAGGATGCCAGACGGGTTCGTAGCCTCGCCTCAGCACCCCGATCGTGGTCGGCGGCGTCAGCAGCCGTAGCGACCGATGAGCGAGGTCGTTGAAATCCTGCGCTCCGCAATATCCTGCGAACGACCAGCGCAGCGCCTTGCCGCGACGCAAGGCGTAGGCATTGCCTCCACCCTCGACCATCGTGCCGTCGGGCAGGCCTGCAAGCTCGTCAGCCTCCACCACCGGCGGCTTGCCGCCCGCGGCCAGCCGCTCCTTGTGCAGCCGCTTGTCGACCTGCGGCGCGCGCGGCTCCGTTATGCCGAAGGCTTCGCCGAAGCGACCCACAAAATCCCTGGCCCGTTCGCGCCGGCAGAAGAAGCAGGGCCGATGGCCCGCCGCCAGCGCCGTCACCTCGTCGAGGAAGAACAGTTCCGTCCAGCCCGCCTTGGGTCCCGATAGATCATCACGTCGCCGGTTGCGGCCCATCGGCTCGCGCCGCACGTCGCCGAAGTCGCAGACGCAGATGATCCAGGCGTGAAGCGCCCAGCGTTTTTTCAACAGCGTCCTGGTCTCGGGATCGTGGATGATGCCGCGATTGCCCATGAACAGGCCGCGCTCGGGCACGGCGTGGATAGCGCCGAACGGATCGACCCGGTTTTGCAGTGGCATAGTTTTCTCCGCGCGCCCGCATCTTGGCTGAAATGCCGGCGCCATGATATCGCTCGTCGCATCGTTTTCACGTCAGCAGGGTTTTGCGATGCGGGTGCTGGTGGTCCAGAACTACGACAACACCGGCCTCGGCCAGGTCGGCGCGGCACTTGCGGAAGCCGGTGCCGATCTCGACATCCGCCTTCCTTACAAGGGCGATCCGCTGCCGGATGATGCGAACGGCCACGACGCCATGGTGGTGCTCGGCGGCGGCCAGAACGCGCTGGCCGATGAGGAATATCCCTATTTTCCGGCGCTGCTCGAACTGACCCGCGATTTCGCCGGCAAGAACCGCGCGGTGCTCGGCATCTGCCTCGGCAGCCAGCTGGTTGCCCGCGCCTTCGGCGGCGAGAACCGCATCGGCGGCGCCAACGAATTCGGCTGGCGCGGCGTTTCGCTGACGCCGGACGCCAAGGCCGATCCGGTGCTGGCCGAGCTTCCGGAAAAGTTCCCGATCTTCCAATGGCACGACGACACCTTCGTGCTGCCTGAAAACGCCGTGCGGCTCGCCGGCAATGATGTCGCCGAGAACCAGGCGTTCCGCGTCGGCCGCGCCGTCTACGGCTTCCAGTTCCACTTCGAGGCCGATCGGCCGCTGGTGAAGGACTGGAGCACCTCTTTCGCGCCGATCATTGCAGCGCGCCACCCCGACTGGGCCGGCAAGCTCGAGGGCGAAATGGCCCGTAACGGACCGGATGCCGATGCTGCCGGCCTTGCCATCGCCCGCGCATGGGTGGCGACGATCTGAGCATCATCTCTGCGGACCAGGGCGTGGCATAATTGGCACGCGGCGGTGAATCCGCCTGGGGAAAACCGGTTTCGTCCTTGGCTTGTGTACGCCCGCCATCCTAGAAGGCGCGCGCTCTGCATCACCGGTGCAACCGCGACGGACCTTTGTGTGGCCCGTGCGACACACCGCCGATACAGAACGTGCCTAGAAGCGCGAAATCGTCGAAACTTTGAGACGTATTTTCGGTTTCAACGCATTGGTAACCGCCTCGTGCACAGATGCAGGAAGCTCAACAAGAGATGACGTCCGTGAAAGCAGCGCTTCTGTCCTTTGCCATGATGTCCGCCATCGTGATTTGCGGTCTCGGCATCTATGCGGCCGATGCCGCCAACAACCACAACGCCGTCGACGGCTACGGCGTCACCGCTTCGCTGCGCTGAATAGCCGGACCGTTCGCGTCGTTTCCGCGACGCGCGTCACTCAAGCTTCCCTTATTGTCATTGTCAGAATGCGTTTGTCGGCGTCCTCGACAACGAGCGCGCTCAGCATGCCTGATTGCCAGGCGAGCGTATCGACATTGACGCGGTTGGCCATGACCTCCGCCTCGGGAACGGGCGTGTGGCCGTGCACCACGATCTTCGGGAAAAGGCCGGCGTGATCGTGGAAAACGTCGCGGATCCAGATCAGATCCTGCGGATTCTGGTTCTCCAGGGCAACGCCTGGCCGGATGCCGGCATGGCAGAAGAAGAAGTCGCCGAAGCTGATTGAGAAGGGTAGCGAACGCAGGAAATCGATATGGTGTTGCGGTACTGCTTCGAGCAGAGCCTGATGCCCCCGTCTCATCGTCTCCATCCTGCCGAACCAGCCGGCGTCGGCCGCGAGGGGCACACCGTAGGATAGCGCCGTCTGGACCCCGCCATAGCGCATGAAAAGCCCGTCCGGGTCAGGGGTATCGAGAAAATCGAGAAATCCGAGATCGTGATTGCCGGCAAGCATCAGGTTTCGCGGATCGCGTTTGCGCGCCTCGATCAGGAAATCGACGACGTCCTTGGAGTCCGGCCCACGGTCGACATAGTCGCCGAGGTGGATGACGCGCCAGTCGCGAGCCGGCTTCCATTCGAGCTCGCTCTCGATCCGCTGATGCATGGCGGCCAGCAAATCGAGCCGGCCATGGACATCGCCGATTGCGTAGAGACGCATGCCGTCCGGTCCGCGCGCGTCCAGGAAATGAATGTCGGGTTCTGCCAACGTATCGCTGTCTCCGTGATCAGGCCGTCGCCGACCTGGCTAGCGCCGGATCTGGTCCTTGCCCATGTCGGTCACCAGACGTTTTCCGCACAGGGCCAGTGTGATGTCCATCTCCTTACGGATGATTTCCAGCGCCTTGGTAACGCCTTCCTTGCCGAGCGCGCCCAGGCCGTAGAGAAACGGCCGGCCGATATAGGTGCCCCTGGCGCCGAGGCACAGTGCCTTCAGCACGTCCTGGCCGGAGCGGATGCCGCCATCCATGTGCACCTCGATCCTGTCGCCGACCGCGTCCGCGATTTCCTCCAGCGCCATGATCGACGAGGATGCGCCGTCCAACTGACGCCCGCCATGGTTGGAAACGACGATCGCGTCGGCGCCCGTTTCAGCGGCCATCAATGCGTCTTCCTTGTCGAGAATGCCTTTCAGGATCAGCTTGCCGCCCCAGCGTTCCTTGATCCAGGCGACATCCTTCCACGACAGATGCGGGTCGAACTGCTCCGTCGTCCATGACGCCAGCGAAGCCACGTCGCCGACGCCCTTGGCGTGGCCGACGATGTTGCGGAACGTGCGGCGCTTCGTGCCGGCCATGCCCATCCACCAGCGCGGACGGACCGCGATGTTGGCGATGTTGGCCAGCGTCATCTTGGGCGGCGCCGAAAGTCCGTTGCGGACATCCTTGTGCCGTTGGCCGAGGATCTGCAGGTCGAGCGTCAGCACCAACGCCGAGCATTTCGCCGCTTTTGCCCGGTCGATCAGGTCGAGCACGAAGTCCTTATCGCGCAGCACGTAAAGCTGGAACCAGAACGGCTTCTTCGTCACCGACGCGACATCCTCGATCGAGCAGATGCTCATCGTCGACAGCGTGAACGGCACGCCGAATTCCTCGGCCGCCTGCGCCGCCAGCATCTCGCCGTCGGCATGCTGCATGCCGGTCAGGCCGGTTGGGGCCAGCGCCACCGGCATGGCCACCTTCTCGCCGATCATGGTCGATTCCAGTGAGCGGTTGCTCATGTCGACCAGCACGCGCTGGCGGAACTTGATTTTCTGGAAGTCGTCCTCGTTGGCCCGGTAGGTGCTCTCGGTCCATGCGCCGGAATCGGCATACTCGAAGAACATCCTGGGCACGCGCCGTCGCGCCAGGTCCTTGAGGTCGGCAATGGTGAGAATGTCGCTCATCGTGTCCCCGCTTGATCGATATCGTTCAGGAGCGTTTGCGCGCCGGTTCGGCACCGCCGGCTTCAGAGCGTTGCCTGAGCCTGAGCCGCGATACGCGCTGCCAGTCGCCGCTGCGCTCGGCTTGCGCCATCGACCGCTCGACATAGATCATGTGGTCCATCGCCGCCTGCCGCGCGCCGGCCGGGTCGCCGGCCTTGACCGCGATGTGGATCGCCCGGTGCTGGGCTAGCAGCGCATCGCGCGCGCCGGGCACGGTGAACACCAGCAACCGGTTCTGGAACACGCCTTCCGACAGCAGCCTGTAGCAGGAGCGCAGCGTATGCAGGAGCAGGATGTTGTGCGCGCATTCGCAGATCGCATGATGGAATTCGACGTCGATCTCGGCTTCGTCGTCGAAATCCCCGGTGCGGTGCGCTTCGTCCATGCGTGCCATGATGCGGTCGAGCAGGGCCAGGTCCTCCGGCGTGGCGCGCCGCGCCGCATATTCGGCGGCGATCCCCTCCACCTCGCGGCGATATTCCAGGTAATCGGCCACCGCCTTGCGATGCGTCGAGATCAGGTCCGCCACCGGCTTGGTGAACAGCTGGCCGATGATGTCGGCTACATATGTGCCGCCGCCCGGCCGCGTCGTCAAAAGGCCGCGTCCCTCGAGCGCCTTCAGCGCGTCGCGCAGGATCGGCCGGGACACATCGAACTGGCGTGCCAGCTCGCGCTCGCCAGGCAGCCGGTCGCCGGTGCGCAGCACGCCTTCGAGGACGAGGCTTTCGATCTGCTGCACCACCTCGTCGGCGGTTCGCGAGTGCTCGATCCTGGAAAAAATGTCGCTCAACGGCATGCCTGGGAGTGTTGAACCGGTGTCACGCAAGATAAAGCCAGCGTCGCCAATTGGTCAAATTATTTATCCAATTGGTCGAAGCGTGTCGGCTTCCCCGCTCGCGCCCATATCGTCTTCGGCTAAACTTTGCTGTTTGCGTCAGGAGCCTATTGGCTCTAGAGGACGCAACTGCAAGAGGGTTCAAAGAAACCCGGGGAACAAGCCGTGTCGCACGACCCGTCCAATCTCGAATTTCAGCCGCGCGCCAAGGGCAGCGTGCTCGGCTTTCCGGCGCATGAGGGACGGCCCGGCGCGCTGGGCGAAGTCCATGCCCGTCCGCACCCGCTGGTCGAGAAGCCGCGTGTGCTGATCCAGCTTGCCTTCATGACCGAGGGTGGCGCCGGCGTCGATCATTCGGTGCTTTCCGAGCTGTCGCGCCGGCTCGGCATAGCCGCGCCCGACCGTCAGGCCCGCCATCACGCCATGAGATGGGGCCAGGGCTCGTTGCGCTGGGAGCGGCATACCGAATTCTCCACCTATCTGTGGGAAGGGCCGCTTGCCGAAGGCGGCAAGGGCCAGGAGGATTCGCCGTTCGGCAACGGATTTTCTCCACCCGGAACCGTTATTTCAGGCATCCGGCTCGAGATCCGCAAATGGACGCAGGCGGGCGAGCGGTCGATCGCCGGCTTCGATCCGACCAGCCTCTGCTATTCGCTGGTCGAACGCGGCAATGCAGCAATCGTCACCGATTTCCGCCAGGATGGCGACGGCCTGACCCGTATGCTGATCCTTGACCGCGCCCTGACGCCGGCCAGTACCGGCGCCTTGTCGCAGCGGCTGATCGACATCGAGACCTACCGCACGCTCGCCATGCTCGGCCTGCCGTTGGCGCTGGCCTTGTCCGGTCGCGCCCGCCGTATCGAGGACAGGCTGGCCCAGATCACGCTGGAGATGAAACTCGCCGAGACCCGCGACAGCCAGAAATTGCTTGCCGACCTGACCGAACTCGCGGCTGAGTTGGAAGCCGACGCGGCGTCGAGCCTCTACCGCTTCGGCGCCAGCCGTGCCTATGACGGCATCGTCGGCGAAAGGCTGGAAGCGCTCGAGGAAGAAGCCGTACAGGGATATGACACCTGGGCGGGGTTCCTGCGGCGGCGCATGGCGCCTGCCATGCGCACCTGCCGTTCGGTCGAGGAGCGTCAGGCCAACCTGTCGCGCAAGCTGACGCGCGCCACCACGCTGCTGCGCACCTGGGTCGATGTCGAGGTCGAGAAGCAGAACCGCGACCTGCTCGCCTCGATGAACAATCGCGCCCGGTTGCAACTGCGCCTGCAGCAGACCGTCGAAGGCCTGTCGGTCGCGGCCGTTTCCTACTATGTCGTCGGCCTCGTCGGCTATGTCGCCAAGGGCGCCTCGATCTTCGGCCATGCCTTCGCGCCCGAAGTGGTCACGGCGGCGTGCGTGCCGCTCGCCATCCTGCTGGTCTGGTGGGGCGTGCGGCGGGTGCGGCGCATGCATTCCGAGCCGACGAAACATCCGGGCGAGTAGGCGCGCCTTTACTTCCCACAGGATAAAGCGCACCAGCGGCAGATTGCCGCTACGGAAGGCGTCCGTTGCGTCCGTGTCCGCTCTCGGTCAAAGCGGGGTTTGCAACCGACGCCCTTCACTGGTAAAAGATTTTGACCAGTCACGCGAGATGAGGCTGCCGATGTCCGGCCTTGCCATGCCCAAGCCAGACGACGCCACGATGCGCCGGCGCGGCGAGATCGTCGCCGACATGCGCATTATCGTGCCGGGCGAGGGTGTGGTCGACGCGGCCAACGAAATGCGCGCCTTCGAGAGCGATGGCCTGACCGCCTACCGGCAATTGCCATTGGTCGTGGTGCTTCCCGAAACGGTGGCACAGGTTTCGCGCGTGCTGAAATACTGCAATGACCGCAACATCCGCGTCGTGCCGCGCGGCTCCGGCACCTCGCTGTCGGGCGGCGCGCTGCCGCTGGAGGACGCGGTGCTCCTGGTCATGAGCCGCTTCAACCGCATTATCGAGATCGATTTCCCCAATCGCATCGTCGTCGCCCAGCCGGGCGTCACCAATCTCGGCATCACCACCGCCGTCGAGCAGGAGGGTTTTTACTACGCCCCCGACCCATCTTCCCAGATCGCCTGCTCGATCGGCGGCAATGTCGCCGAAAATTCCGGCGGCGTGCACTGCCTCAAATACGGCCTGACCGCCAACAATGTGCTCGGCATCGAGATGGTGCTGATGAGCGGCGAGGTGGTGCGGCTCGGCGGCAGGCATCTGGACGCGGAGGGCTACGACCTGCTCGGCGTCATGACCGGCTCCGAAGGCCTGCTGGGCGTCGTCACCGAAGTCACCGTGCGCATTTTGAAGAAGCCGGAGACGGCACGTGCGCTGCTGATCGGCTTCCCGACCAGCGAGCAGGGTGGCCAATGCGTCGCCGACATCATCGGCGCCGGCATCATTCCGGGCGGCATGGAGATGATGGACCGCCCGGCGATCCACGCGGCGGAGGATTTCGTCCATGCCGGATATCCCCTGGATGTCGAGGCGCTGCTGATCGTCGAGCTCGACGGGCCGGGCGTCGAGGTCGATCATCTCATCACCGCGGTCGAGGCGATCGCCATCCGCAACGGTTCGACCACCTGCCGCATTTCGCAGTCGGAGCAGGAGCGGCTGAGCTTCTGGGCAGGGCGCAAGGCAGCCTTCCCCGCGGTCGGCCGTATCTCGCCCGACTATTATTGCATGGACGGCACCATCCCGCGCAAGGAACTGCCGCGCGTGCTGGCCGGCATGCGCGAGCTCTCCGAAAAATACGGGCTCGGCGTCGCCAATGTCTTCCATGCCGGCGACGGCAATCTGCACCCGCTGATCCTCTATGACGCCAACGTGCCGGGCGAACTCGACAAGGCCGAGAGTTTCGGCGCCGACATATTGCGGCTGTGCGTCAAGGTCGGCGGCGTCTTGACCGGCGAGCATGGGGTAGGCGTCGAGAAACGCGACCTGATGCCGGAAATGTTCAACCAGATCGACCTCGACCAGCAGATGCGGGTCAAATGCGCCTTCGATCCCAATCATCTGCTCAACCCGGGAAAGGTGTTCCCGCAACTGCGCCGCTGCGCGGAGCTGGGGCGCATGCATGTGCATCGCGGAGAGTTAGCGTTTCCGGACATTCCGAGGTTTTGAGGGTTATGTCAGCGCCTGAACGCCCCCCTCTGTCCTGCCGGACATCTCCCCCTCACGGGGGGAGATTGGCAGCTTCGTCGCTTCGCCCTTCCGCCAACGCTGGAGATTGGCGAAACCCGGCGCGGCATCCAATCTCCCCCCTTGAGGGGGAGATGTCCGGCAGGACAGAGGGGGGCGCGAAGGAACGCGGCTTTTCCGCATTTGCATATGGCGCATCGGCGCCATGACCACCTTCACTCCCACCACCCCTTCCGAAGTCCTCTCCACCGTCGCCTGGGCGGCGGCGGAAGGCTCGCCACTCGAAATCCTCGGCCATGGCTCCAAGCGCGGCATCGGCCGTCCGCTGCAGACCGAGCACACGCTCGACCTGTCGAGGCTCGCCGGGGTCACGCTCTATGAACCAGCCGAACTGGTGCTGTCGGCAAAGGCCGGCACGCCGCTGGCTGAAATCGAGACGCTGCTGGCGCAAAACGGCCAGCAACTCGCTTTCGAGCCGATGGATTACGGCCCGCTGCTCGGCGGCGAGCCGGGCAAGGGCACGCTTGGTGGTGCGCTTGCAGCGAACCTCTCCGGCCCGCGCCGGCTGAAGGCGGGGGCGGCGCGCGACCATATCCTGGGCATCAACGTGGTGTCCGGCCGCGGCGAGGCATTCAAATCCGGCGGCCGCGTGGTCAAGAACGTCACCGGGTACGATTTGTCCAAGCTAATGGCCAACAGCTGGGGCACGCTGGCGGTGTTCACCGACGTCACCTTCAAGGTGCTGCCATCGGCCGAGACCGAGGTCACGCTCGCTGTCCGCGGCCTGCTCGACGATGCGGCCGCCGCGGCGATGGCGCTGGCGCTCGGCTCCAGCGCGGAAGTATCGAGCGCCGCGCACCTGCCGGAGCGGATTGCCGCACGGGTTGCCGCAGGCGTGCTCGGCAATGATGCGGCCACGCTGCTGCGGGTGGAAGGTTTTGGCCCCTCCGTCGTCTATCGCATCGCCGCGCTGAAGACGTTGCTCGGAAATGCCGGACCACTGGAGGAGATTTCCAGCGAAGCGTCGGCTGCCCTGTGGCGTGACGTGCGCGATTGCAGGCCTTTCGCGGACAACAGCGACAAACCGGTCTGGCGTGTTTCGATGGCGCCTGCCCAGGCGCACCAGATGGTTTTGACGCTGCGCATGCAGGCCGCCGTCAGCGCCTTCTATGACTGGCAGGGCGGACTGGTGTGGCTGCGCATGGAGGAGGGTGACCCGGAAGCGACGCTGCTGCGCGGACTTCTGAGAAAACATAGCGGGGGCCATGCGACATTGGTGCGCGCGGCTCCTTCGCACCGCGCCGCCCTGCCGGTGTTCGAGCCGCAGGCTCCGGCGCTGGCGGCGCTCAGCCAGCGGCTGAAGCAGGAATTCGACCCCAAGAACATCCTCAATCCCGGCCGCATGGCCTAGGGCTTTAAGATGCAGCACGATGTAGGGGGGGGCCGGCAATACCGGCATTGGAGGCAGAATGATCGCGGTGCTTTTAGCTATCTATGGAGCTTTGCTTTCCACTATTTTGGCTTTCATTCAGATAGGTAATTTCCAGAGATCAAGAAGATATTTAGAGATTGCGATATCTAGGTCCTATGCTGCTGAGGAAGAGCATGTAGAATTTAAGATAAGTAATAGATCGGTAAATAAGACAGAGGTGCATAATATAATGATTGGAATTTGTGAATTATCCAATGAAGGATATGTTGTGATTTTTACTGCGCGGGGGTTTGAAGCTTTTAAGACGAGCTATCTTTGGGAGAAACGGGAAACATCGTTGGAATTGCCTTTTGCACTCAATCCCGGGGAAAGCGTCTATGTCGATTTTAGTTCAACGGATGCCGATAGCTTCATATCACAGGACAGGAGCTATCTCCCGGAAAGTGTCGTTCTAGGGAACGCGTTTGAGCTCGAGATTGAACATTCGCAGGGTAATCCTCGAAGAGCGTATTTTGCAATGGACCCCAGTGACCGTGCCGAAAAAGAGCTTCGAGAGGCTGATCGCTTGAGCCTCTGGCGGTCTCATATTTGGAAATTTGACCGGTCGAGGTCCTGATGCAGACCAATTTCTCGCCCGCACAGCTTGCCGACCCGCATGTTGCCGAGTCGGAAAAGATTCTGCGCAAATGCGTGCATTGCGGTTTCTGCACCGCTACCTGCCCGACCTATGTGACGCTGGGCAACGAACTCGATTCACCGCGCGGGCGCATCTACCTGATCAAGGACATGCTGGAAAACGGTCGCCCCGCCGACAAGGAGATCGTCACCCATATCGATCGCTGCCTGTCCTGCCTCGCCTGCATGACCACCTGCCCGTCTGGCGTCAATTACATGCATCTGGTCGACCATGCCCGCGCCCATATCCAGCAGACCTATAGGCGGCCGCTGCTCGATCGCCTGACCCGCGCCATGCTGGCCTTCGTCCTGCCCTATCCCCGGCGTTTTCGCGCCGCGCTCAAATTGGCGAAACTGGGCAAGCCGTTCATCGGCCTGTTCGAGAAGATCCCGGCATTGAAGCCGCTTGGCGCAATGCTCAAGCTCGCGCCGGAATCGATCCCGGGAGCATCGCCGATGGCTTCGCCGGGCACCCATACCGGGCGGGGGGCGAAGAGGGGCCGCGTCGCCATCCTCACCGGTTGCGCGCAATCGGTGCTCGATCCCGCCATCAACGACACGACCATTTCACTGCTGACGCGGCTTGGCGTCGAGGTCGTGGTGCCGCCGGGCGAGGGCTGTTGCGGCGCGCTCGTCCATCACATGGGCCGCGAGCAAGCCGCCCTTGCTTCGGCAAGGCAAAATGTCGATGCCTGGACCCACGCCATCGAACAAGGCGGGATCGATGCCATCATCATCACGGCGTCGGGCTGCGGCACCACCATCAAGGATTACGGTTTCATGCTGCGGCTCGATCCGGCCTACGCCGAAAAGGCTGCACGTGTCTCCGCGCTGGCCAAGGACATTACCGAATACCTGACCGCCATCGACCTGCCCGAACCGGTGCGCAAGCCGGGCACGGTCGTCGCCTATCATTCGGCCTGCTCGATGCAGCACGGCCAGAAGATCACCCGCCAGCCTAGGGAATTGCTGGCCAAAGCCGGTTTCATCGTGCGCGAGCCGCGCGAAGGGCATTTGTGCTGCGGTTCGGCCGGCACATACAACATTCTGCAGCCGGATATTTCGGCCAGGCTGCGCGACCGCAAGGTGAAAAACATCGAGGCTACCGGCGCTTCGGTCGTCGCCACCGGCAATATCGGCTGCATAACGCAGATCGCGTCTGCCGCGAAGCTGCCGGTGGTGCATACGATCAAGCTGCTCGACTGGGCCTATGGCGGGCCGAGGCCGGAAGGTGTCGCGGAACCCGGCCTGATCGCCGCTGAGTAGGGGCCGCCCGGCGTTATTCGGCCGCCAGCCTGTCGATCGTGCCGTAGGTCGCCTCGTAGAGCGCGCGCTGGCGGCTGAGCGCCACCATCGTGTTGCGCAGCAGGATCGCAACGGTGATCGGACCGACGCCGCCCGGCACCGGAGTGATCCAGGAGGCCACGTCCTTCACGCTGTCGGTGTCGACGTCGCCGACGATACGGGTGGAACCGTCCGGCAGCGTCTCGGAATTGATGCCGATGTCGATGACGGCCGCACCCGGCTTTACCATGTCGGCCTTGATCAGGCGCGGCTTGCCGACGGCGACGAACAGCGCATCGGCGCGGCGCGCGTGCGCGGCGACCGAGCGCGTCATGTGGTGGCAGACCGTGACCGTCGCGCCTTCGCTCATCAAGAGGAAGGCGATCGGCTTGCCGACGATCTCGGAGTGGCCGACCATCACCACTTCCAGGCCCTTGAGGTCGAGGCCGGTTTCCTTGAGCAACTCGACCGAGGCGGCCGCCGTGCAGGGCGCCAGATCGAGCTGGTTGTAGACGATGTTGCCGATCGAGGCCGGATGCATGCCTTCGACGTCCTTCAGCGGATGCACCGCCGCCTGCAACGTCCTGATCGGGATATGTGCCGGCACCGGCCGCTGGATGATGATGCCGGTAACGCGCGGATCGGCGTTCAGGCCGTGGATCGCCGCTTCCAGTTCGCCCGCGGTGATGGTGGCGGGAAAGCGCCGTTCGTCGAAATCGATGTCCGCCAGCTCTGCCTTGGCGCGCTGGTTTCGTACATAGACATCCACCGCCGCCGTATCGCCGACGGTGATCGACACCAGTTTGGGCGGGAACCCTTCGGCCCTTGCGATCGCCGCATCCTCGCGCACGGCGGCGATGATGCGCCGGGCAACCGGGCCGCCCTTGAGATAGCGGCTGTCGTCGGACAGTGACATGATCGGACTCTTCTGGCGTAAGCGTTGCCTTGCCATAGCAAAAGAACAGCGGCAATGGCAGCACGAATGCGAACCGTCATGCCTTTTGCGCGACGTGCGGGCGCGGCAGTGCTTCGTCCGAAACGGAAAGGGCAGCACGGTTTCCCGTGCCGCCCTTTCTGACCGGCCGCATCCCCATACGGCCCGTCCCCCGTTATTCCTTCCGATCCCGGGAAGCGCTGCGCTTCCGGATCGGGTGATTCGCAGCAACTATTATATCACCTCGACAGTGGTTCCGACATCGACCCGTTCATAAAGGTCGACGACATCCTCGTTGCGCATGCGGATGCAGCCCGACGACACGGCGCCGCCGATGGTCCAGGGCTGGTTGGTGCCGTGGATGCGATATTCCGTACTGCCGAGATAGAGCGCGCGCGCACCGAGCGGGTTCTCCATGCCGCCGGCCAGGTAGGTTGGCAGGTAGCGCCCCTTGGCGGCCTCGCGCTTGATCATCGCGGCCGGCGGGCGCCAGTCCGGCCAGACCCGCTTGTTGGTGATCTTGTGCGTGCCCGACCATTCGAAGCCCGGCTTGCCGGTGCCGACGCCATAGCGCCGCGCCTTGCCGTTCTTTTCGACCAGATAGAGGAAGTTCTGGGTCGTATCGATGACGATGGTGCCCGGCTTCTGGGAGCCGTCATAGGCGACTTCCTGCGGCAGGTAGATCGGATTGATCTGCGGGCGCGCGACCATGCGCTTGGCCGGGGCCGGCACGGCTGCCGTCTGCACGCGGTCGGGCTGCGCATAACGCGGGCGCGGCTGCTGCGCGACCTGCCGGTTCTGCCGCACGATCCCCGGCGCTTGGCCAAGCTGCAGCACCCAGGGGGCCGAAAGGTCGGGGCTCACCATCACCGGCGGTCTGTCGGCATAGCGGTCTCCGGCCGTGGAAGGTGTGACGCCTGCGGCAAACGCAGCCACGGCGCCGAGCACGGGAAACAAAACTCTCTTCATCGGGAAAGCACCTTGATCGTCTGACAAACCGGGTGGAAACGACCTCCCGGTTCAGCGATCATTGGCGCGGGAACAGCAACCGAAACATGAATCGGAATGTGTAAAATGCGGAACTGTCGGTAAACCTTTCGGTGTGGTTACCGCCGCGTTCAGGAATCTGGTAAAGCCAAGGTAAAGCAGCGCAACCAGCGCGTTAACGAATGGAATTCTCGCCATGGACAAGGAAAAAACCGGCCTTCTCGCCGGACCCGACGGTGTCGCGCGCTGCTTCTGGCACGGCAATCTGCCCGACTACCTGCATTATCATGACCATGAATGGGGCCGCCCGGTGGCGGACGACCGCCGGCTGTTCGAGAAGATCTGTCTCGAAGGCTTCCAGTCGGGCCTGTCCTGGCTGACCATCCTGCGCAAGCGCGAGAATTTTCGCGCCGCTTTCGCCGGATTCGATTTCGACAAGGTCGCCGCCTTCACCGACAAGGACGTCGAGCGCCTGCTCGGCGATGCCGGCATCATCCGCCATCGCGGCAAGATCGTCTCGACCATCAACAACGCCAAACGCGCCCGCGAAATGGCCGATGAATTCGGCTCGCTCGCTGCCTGGTTCTGGAAGTTCGAACCCGGCAGGGAGGAACGGCCGCAGGTCGTCGACCTCGCCCATCTGCGCGCCAATCCGACCACGGCGGTCTCGATCCGCATTTCCAAGGATCTGAAGAAGCGCGGCTGGACCTTCGTCGGCCCGACCACGGTCTACGCCTTCATGCAGGCGATGGGTCTGGTCAACGATCATCTCCAGGGGTGTGTGTGCCGCAAGGAGGTCGAGAAGGAGCGGAAGGCTTTCAAACGGCCGAAATAGCCTCAGGCGCCGTTGGCACTACCCAGGAACAGGCCGGCGACGATCGCGACCACGGTGGCGACGGTTGGATAGATCACCAGCAGGCCGGTCACCAATGCGTCGCGCAGGGAAGGTCCGGTATCGGCGTGTACCTCGAACGGTCCGGCCGGCTGGCCGATCATGCTGGGAGCATGGACATCTGCGGCGCGCAGGCGTGCCGGCATGTCGCCCGCATCCCTGTTGTCGTGAAATTCCACCGCGCTCATCATGTCCCGAACCCCTCCATTGCGGTGCGCTGTATCGGCCTCGATTATGTCGGCACGATGCCGCGCCGATGGCGGGATTGTTTCATTTTCGGTGCGTTTTTGTTTCGGCGAACGCCCGCGTGCCTTCTCGCATGCATGGAGACAGCGCCTGCCGCCGGCCTTGCCCGGTAGGACCTGTTCGGTTAGGACACGCCCGTTGCGAAAATCGCAACGCTGTTGAGTTTTCAGCAACACGAAACACCGGGCGAATCCATGGCCGACAAATCGGAAAAGACGAAAGCGCGGCTGCCGCGCGGTTTTGCCGACCGCAGCGCCGAAGATATCCGCGCCGTCGAGAAGATGATGGCGACGATCCGCTCGGTCTACGAACTCTACGGTTTCGAGCCCGCCGACCAGCCCCTGATCGAATACACCGATGCGCTCGGAAAATTCCTGCCCGACCAGGACCGGCCGAACGAAGGCGTGTTCTCCTTCCAGGACGACGACGACCAGTGGCTGTCGCTGCGCTACGACCTGACCGCGCCGACGGCGCGTTTCGTCGCCGAGAATTTCGAGCGCCTGCCAAAACCCTATCGCAGCTACCGTTCCGGCTGGGTGTTCCGCAACGAGAAGCCCGGTCCCGGCCGCTTCCGCCAGTTCATGCAGTTCGACGCCGACACGATCGGCACGCCGGGCGTCGCGGCCGACGCCGAGATGGCGATGATGATGGCCGATGTGATGGAAGCGCTCGGTATCAAGCGCGGCGACTACGTCATCCGCGTCAACAACCGCAAGGTGCTGGACGGCGTGCTCGAGGCGATCGGCCTCGGAGGTGAAGGGAATACGAGTCGTCGGCTGACCGTGCTGCGGGCGATCGACAAGCTCGACAAGCTCGGGCCGGAAGGCGTGCGGCTTCTCTTGGGACCAGGGCGCTGGGACGGCGGCAAGGAAGGCGAGGGCGACTTCGCCAAAGGCGCCGGGCTGAATGATACGCAAGCCGAGGCGGTTCTTCTGGCGACGGCGCGAAACGCGCAGGCCGGCCAGGATGCCAGCGTCGGTGCGAACGCCGTCTACCAGGAGGGCGTTGGCGAACTCGCGACCATCGAGGCCCTGGTCAGGGCGGCGGGATACGGCGAAGATCGCGTCGCCATGGACCGCTCCGTCGTGCGTGGTCTCGAATATTACACCGGCCCGGTCTTCGAGGCCGAGCTCCTGGCCGAGATTCCCAACGAGGATGGCCAGATCGTGCGCTTCGGTTCGGTCGGCGGCGGCGGGCGCTATGACGGGCTGGTGTCGCGCTTCCGCGGCGAGCCGGTGCCGGCGACCGGTTTTTCCATCGGCGTTTCCAGGCTGATGACGGCGCTGAAGAACCTCGGCAAGCTCGACAGCACCGACGTGATTGCGCCGGTCGTCGTGCTGGTCATGGACAGGGACACCGAAAGCCTCGGCCGCTACCAGAAGATGGTCAGCGAACTGCGCGCCGCAGGCATCCGCTCGGAAATGTATCTCGGCGGCGCAGGCATGAAGGCGCAGCTCAAATATGCCGACCGTCGCGGCTGTCCGGTCGCGATCATCCAGGGCGGCGACGAGCGCGCCAAGGGCGAATTGCAGATCAAGGACCTGATCGAAGGCGCGCGCCTGTCGGCCGAGATCACGGATAATGCCGAATGGCGCGCCGCCCGCCCGGCACAGGTCACGGTGGCGGAAAGCGAGCTGGTGGCGCAGGTGAAGAAGATCCTGGCGGCGCAGGCAGCCGACCGCGCGAAGGGTGGCGCTTGAGCACCCCCCTCTGGCCTGCCGGCCATCTCCCCCGCAAGGGGGGAGATTGGATGTCGCGTATGCTTTCGCCAATCTCCGTCGTGGCAGAAAAGGCGCTGCGCTCGAAGCTGCCGATCTCCCCCCTTGCGGGGGAGATGTCCGGCAGGACAGAGGGGGGTGCCTCGCGCCCATGCGCTCTGTGACCTCCCGCTATCCCGCCATCGCGGCCGACATCGCCGGCCTGTTCGCGACCCGCGACACGCATGCGGTGGAGGTCGCCGTGCTGCAGCCGGCCGATCCCTTCCTCGACATGGCCGGCGAGGATTTGCGCCGCCGCATTTTCCTGACCGAGAGCGAGACCGGGCAGACGCTCTGCCTACGGCCGGAATTCACCATTCCCGTCTGCCTCGATCATATCGCCAGCCAGGCCGGTACGCCGCGTCGCTACTCCTATCTGGGCGAAGTGTTCCGCCAGCGCCGCGAAGGCGGCAACGAGTTCTTCCAGGCCGGCATCGAGGATCTCGGCGACCGCGACACGGCCGCTGCCGATGCCCGTTCGGTGGCCGACGCGCATGCACTGCTGTCGCTGGCGCTGCCGGGCCAGCCGCTGGCGATCACGCTCGGCGACCAGGCCATCTTCGAGGCGGTGCTGGCGGCTCTCGGCCTGCCGCGCGGCTGGCGCATGCGGCTCGCCCGCGCCTTCGGCTCGGCGACGATGCTGGAGGCAGCCCTTGCCGATCTCGCCAATCCGCCGCGCAACAGCCAGCTCTCCGGCCCGGTCGCGGCACTCGTGCTCGACGGCGATCTGGACGGTCTCTCCGCGCATATAGCCGGCGGCATGGAACAGGCCGGCCTGTCGGCTTCGGCCGGACGCGCGCCGGCCGATATCGCGCGGCGGCTGATCGAAAAGGCAGAACTGCGCAGCGTGCGGCTGTCCAACGAAGCCTTCGCGGCGCTGAAGACCTTTCTGGCGATCGACGTGCCGCTCGATGGCGCGGCCCAGGCGCTCGAGAGTTTTGCCGGTGCCGCCGGGCTTTCGCTGGGAGCCGCGCTGGAAAAGTTCGCGGCGCGCGCCAAGGCCGTCGAGGCGAATGGCCTGCCGGCGCAAAAGATCCGCTATGACGCGGCCTTCGGCCGCCCGCTCGATTATTACACCGGCCTCGTCTTCGAGATCGCGGCGCAAGATGGTGAAAGGCCGCTGGCCGGCGGCGGCCGCTACGACCGGCTGCTGACGCTGCTCGGCGCCAAGACGCCGATCCCCGGCGTCGGCTTCTCGGTCTGGCTCGACCGCATCGAGGCATTGCGGGAGCGCGCGCCATGATCACGCTGGCGATCCCGTCCAAGGGCCGGTTGAAGGAGCAGGCGCTGGAGGTGCTGGCGAAAGCCGGCCTCGCCATCAGCCTGCCCGGTGACGAGCGCAAATATCACGCCCGCGTCGAAGGCATGGACAATGTCGAGGTCGTTTTTCTGTCCGCCTCCGAAATATCGGGCGAGATCGGGCAAGGTGCCGTCGATCTCGGCATCACCGGCGAGGACCTCGTGCGCGAGAACCTCGCCGACTGGGAGGCGCGCGCCGAAATCGTCGCCCGTCTCGGCTTCGGCCATGCCGATGTCGTGGTGGCCGTGCCCGACATCTGGCTCGACGTCGAGACCATGGCCGACCTCGATGATGTCGCCGCCGATTTCCGCCAGCGTCACGGAAGGCGGCTCAGGATCGCCACCAAATACTGGCGGCTGACCCAGCAATTCTTCTCGCAGAAGCACGGCATCCAGGTCTATCGCATCGTCGAGAGCCTGGGCGCCACCGAAGGCGCGCCGGCGGCCGGCCTTGCCGATGTCATCGTCGACATCACCACCACCGGCTCGACGCTGCGCGCCAACCATCTCAAGGTGCTGGCCGACGGCGTCGTGCTGCGGTCGCAAGCGTGTCTCGTCGCGTCGCGAAAGACGCGTTCCACGGCCGACGAGGCGATGCTGCGCGACATAGCGGCCAGCATGGCCTCGGTGAAGGGATAGCCTGTCCAGCATGCCTCGGCGATCGTCGTGCCTAGCGGCGGACAATTTTGTTCTTGCTTTGTGCCGGCCACTATGCTACAAATATCGCTATGGTGATGATTTGTGCCCCCGCCCTTCGAGGCGGGTTTTTCGTTTCTGCGCCATTCTCACGACCCTGCCATTCTTATGACCGTGGAAGGCGGTGCGGCCCGTCTTCGAAGCCTTGGCCCTACCTTCGGCGGGATTTCCACCATCGCGGCAGGCTGATAGGCTCGGATGTCCTGGGAGGAGAGAGCGATGCCGGTCAATCTCGACGAGCTGAAGAACGCCACCAATCTGCGCGGACGCGGCGCGTACGCCGGCAGCGTCTTTGTCGCGCCCGTCGACGGCAGGGCGCATGTCTCGGGCGAGCGTGGCGTGCCGCTGCTCGACAAGACCATTCCCGCACTGTTCTCCGACACGGCCGGCAAATACGGCACGCTCGATGCCGCCGTCTTCGTCGGCCAGGATAAGCGCTTCACCTGGAGCGAGCTTTCCGACACGGTGGATGCGCTGGCCGCCGGTTTCCTGGCGCTGGGGCTCGAAAAGGGCGATCGCGTCGGCATCTGGTCACCCAACCGCTGGGAATGGCTGGTGACGCAATTCGCCACCGCCCGCATCGGCCTGATCCTGGTCAACATTAACCCCGCCTACCGGCTCACCGAGCTGGACTATGCGCTGAACAAGGTCGGCTGCAAGGCTCTGGTCACCGCGGCCAGCTTCAAGACCTCGGATTATCTCGGCATGATCGAGACGCTGGCGCCGGAGATCGCGATGGCGACACCCGGCAAGCTCAGGGCACAGAAACTGCCCGCGCTCCGGATCGTCATCCGCATGGGCGAGGAGAACTCGCCCGGCATGTTCAATTTCGCCGATGTGCTGGCGATGGCGGGGCGCGACGAGCATGACAGCCTCGACCGCATCTCCGAGGGGCTGAAGCCGGACGACGCCATCAACATCCAGTTCACCAGCGGCACCACGGGCGCACCCAAGGGCGCGACGCTGACCCACAACAACATCCTCAACAACGGCAATTTCGTCACCTCGGCCATCAGGTTGACGGTCGACGACCGGCTTTGCATTCCCGTGCCGCTCTACCATTGCTTCGGCATGTCGATGGGCACGATGGGCTGCGTCACCAAGGGCGCGACCATGGTGTTCCCTGGCGAGGGCTTCGATGCCGGCGCCACGCTGAACGCCGTGGCGCAGGAACGCTGCACCGGCCTCTACGGCGTGCCGACCATGTTCGTCGGCCTGCTCGACCATCCCGATTTCGCCGTCTTCGACCTGTCCACCCTGCGCACCGGCATCATGGCCGGCTCGCCATGCCCGATCGAGGTGATGAAGAAGGTGGTGTCGCTGATGCATATGTCCGAAGTGACCATCGCCTACGGCATGACCGAGACCAGCCCGGTCTCCTTCCAGAGCAGCGTCGACGACCCCTTGGAAAAACGCGTCTCGACCGTCGGGCGCGTTCATCCCCATGTCGAGGTCAAGGCCATCGATGCCGATGGCGCGACCGTTGCCGTCGGTGCGCCGGGCGAACTCTGCACACGCGGCTATTCCGTGATGAAGGGCTATTGGGACGACGAGGACAAGACCCGCGAGGCGATTGATGCCGACGGCTGGATGCATACGGGCGACCTCGCCACCATCGACGCCGAGGGCTATTGCAACATCGTCGGCCGGGTTAAGGACATGGTCATCCGCGGCGGCGAGAACGTCTATCCGCGCGAGGTCGAGGAGTTCCTCTATCGACACCCCAAGGTGAGGGAGGTGCAGGTGTTCGGCGTTCCCGACGCCAAATATGGCGAGGAGCTCTGCGCCTGGATTGTGCTCAAGCCCGGCCAGATCGCCACCGAGCAGGAGATCAAGGCCTTCTGCGCCGGCCAGATCGCGCATTACAAGATCCCGCGTCACATCCGCTTCCGCACGGAATTGCCGATGACGGTGACCGGCAAGCCGCAGAAATTCCTGATGCGTCAGGCGATGGTCGAGGAACTGGGGCTGGTGACGCAGAAGACCGCGTGAGGGGAGCGCGGGGCGGGAAGGTGCGGTTGCCGAGACGAGTGTGAATGTCGCATTTCGGGGCCGAAAGCGGACTGGCAGGTTATAGGCAATGCGCCTGCCAAAGTGGACAATCGCTGGGGTGGTTGAATGGCCGATTGCTGCTGCGCCGCGCCGATTTGATCGACCCATATAGCGTGCGAACGGCCGTCCCTCAGCCGGCTTGCAGTCGCCTAGCCGTCTTCCGCGAAGTGGGTGCGAATTTCCGAGCGCGCGAGCCGCTCTGGAAGTTTGCGATCGGTGGTGGAACCAATTTCTCGGACTTACGTTGCAAATAGCTATTTGCGGCTCTGCCGCGATATCGGGAACTGAGCAGTGGGACTGTCTTGGCAACAAGGTCCTCTCTCGACGGGAGCCATCGGTCGGTTTCTCGTCCCCGAAGCGTTGCCCAAGAGAATGTTATATGTGGAACGGCTGCGCCGGCGCATGCGCGTATTGTTTGGCGGGGTTTGGGTTGCCGAAAGCGACGACGTTCTCCTACTGTTTGAACCCGCCCGCTACCCGGTAGCTTATTTTCCGGAGTCCGACATTTCAGCACATGTGTTGGAGCGGACAGAGCAGATCACCCAACATCCTGATCTTGGGTCTACTTCATGGTACACTGTCCGGGTAGGCGAGCAACACGTGGCGGCCAGAGGAGCGTGGCAACACACGAACCTCCCTGCCCATGCAACAGAACTCCAGGGACGATTGGCGTTCGCATGGCGCGCCATGGATGCCTTCTATGAAGAAGACGAACGAATCCTGGGTCATGCTGCCGACCCATACCATCGCATAGATATTCGACAGAGTTCTCGTCACCTCGTGGTCCGCTACAACGACCGCGTCGTTGCGGATACCAGGCATCCATTGGGCCTGTACGAATCCGGGTTCGCTCCACGCTGGTATGTCCCTCGTGATGACATCCACGAGTCCTCCCTCACAGCGGTAAAGCTTCAGACGTTCTGTCCCTACAAAGGGCTCTGCAGCTATTATTCTATTGGCGACGCTCGTCAGGCGGCATGGTCCTACACCGACGCCTATCCCGAAGTCCGCCGCATTTCCAACCTTGTGTCGTTTGAGCCGGACATAGTTTCGGTCTCCCTCGACGACGTTCAGCTTCATCTCGAGCCTGGCCAGACGGTCGCCCCTCACGGTCCTGATCGAAATCTCGATGTGGCCGAGTTGGAGCGGGCACCTGGTGGAGGCCCCGAAATGATTGCCGGCGGCTAGCTACCGGTCGCGATTAAACGGAGCGGAGCATGGCGCGACTATTGTCCGTGAACGTGGGGCTTCCGCGCAACATCTCTTGGAATGACCGCACAGTATACACCGGCATTTTCAAAAACCCGGTAGCCGGACGTTGTCGCGTTGGCCGATTGAATTTGGACGGCGACGGTCAGGGCGACCTCGCCGGGCACGGGGGCGAGCAGCGGGCCGTCTTCGTCTATCAAATCGCATCATATCGCTACTGGCAGAAGCACCTGAACAGGACCGACTTCGTCTATGGTCAGTTCGGCGAAAACTTCACGGTCGAGGGCTTGCCAGACGATGCAGTTTGCATCGGAGATCGATTTCGTATTGGAGGCGCGCTTTTCGAGGTCACTCAACCTCGCGTCACATGCTACCGGGTTGGCATCCGCATGGACGAGCCCCGAATGCCGGCATTGCTGACTTCCAGCGGCCGGCCAGGATTCTACTTCCGAGTTCTGCAAGAAGGCGAGGTAGGAGCGGGCGACGAAATCCTCAAGGTGGGCGAAGCGAATGAACGGGTAACCGTCGCTGAGCTGAATGCACTGCTTTATTCACCGGAACATCCCCGCGTCGAATTGGAGCGCGCGGCGCGGATCAAAGCGCTTTCGCCAGGATGGCGGGGTTCTTTTGAGGCTTTGCTGCGCAGCCAATCGACCGGCGTAGAGAGCGGCAATGCCGGGCTCGCTCCGCCAGCCGCGTTACACCCTGCTGCTCCCGGATTTCAGCCGCTCGCGGTGGCTGATCTAGAGCAGGAGTCCGTGGACGTCGTCTCTCTGTCGATGCGGCATCCCGATGGAAAGCCGCTCCCGCCCGCTCTACCTGGTCAATATATCGTGCTGCGCCTTCGCCCGACCCGTTCCAGTGCTGCGCTATTTCGCAGCTACTCGCTCTCGGGCCCACTCTCGGAAGAGCGCTACAGAATCAGCGTCAAGATCGAACCGCACGGGACGGCCGGCCTTTTTCTGCGGGATCATGTGCGGATAGGCGATCTTGTCGACGTAAGCTCGCCGCGCGGAAGCTTTACATTGCAGCCTGGGCAGAGCCCCGTGGTACTGCTCAGCGCAGGCATCGGCGCGACACCTCTTCTGGCAATACTGTACGCGCTGGCGGCAGCCCGGGACACGCGGCAGGTCCTCTGGCTATACGCGGCTCGCGACAGACGGCACCATCCTTTTGCAGCCGAAGTCCGCCGTCTGATGGCCAGTCTCCCCCATGGTCGCAGTTATGTCTGCTATAGCAGGCCAGACCCGGTCGACAGACTCGGCGTCGATTTTGATGCAACCGGCCACCTATCATCATTGGTCTTCAATAGTGTCAGTATCCCGCAGGACGCGGACGTCTATCTCTGCGGACCTGTCGACTTCATGGCAGACATGAAAGAGGCGCTAGCCGCATCGGGCGTCGCCCCGGATCGCGTTCGTATCGAGATCTTCAACGGGAGCGAGCCGCTGAACCCCGGTGTTGTTGCCAGCGAGCGGCGCGCGCCACATCTGCCGGAAGGCGACACCGATGCCGGTCCGCTGGTCTCCTTCGCTCGAAGTGGTGTAGCCGCCCATTGGAACCCTTCAGTGTACCGGAGCATTCTGGAGCTGGCAGAGGCCTGTGACGTTCCCTCCCGGTGGTCATGCCGAACCGGTGTTTGTCACAACTGCGAAAGTGGGTTGATATCAGGCGCGATCGCCTATGAGCCTGAACCGCTTGAAAGGCCGGCCGACGGCAACCTTCTCATTTGCTGCTCGCAACCGACCCGTGATCTAGTCATCGATTTGTAAGCTAATCGAAGGGGACGGACTATGAAGTCTGGCACAGCCGCGTTCGGAACATTATCGCTTGAGGTTGTCACACTGCCGATAAGCGATATCGATCGTGCGCTCCGGTTTTATGTGGACCGGGTCGGCTTTGCGCTCGATGTCTACTATGCGCCGAACACCACCTTCCGTGTGGTCCAGCTCACGCCGCCTGGCTCCCACTGCTCAATACAATTCGGCAGAGGCGTTACGGACGCGCCCGCAGGGTCGCTTCGCAACATCTATCTTGTCGTTACGGATATTGAGACTGCGCGAAGCCGGTTGCTCGAACGCGGAGTCGAAGTCAGCGAACTCAAGCACAAGGCTCCGATCGACGGCTGGGGTGGGGCGTTCGCCCCAGGTTTCGACCCCAACCACCGCGACTATGCCAGCTTCGCGGGCTTCTCGGATCCAGATGGCAACACTTGGGTGCTGCAGGAACGGGGACACCCTGATGTGTGATGCGCGAGCAGCGCTGTGAAATCGCAAAAACGCTGCGGAGTTAGGCTACTTTTGTCAGTTTCGCCGCGTTTCAGCCATTGGCGGTTCGGGATTCAAATAGCCGAGCAGACAGCAGATGCAGAGACCCAAGCCCACAAGGGGGTACTTCAGCGCAATCATTGCAGCCACGCCGAAGAGGGCCAAGGTCGTAAAGGATCGGACGCGCATGAGCCTGCGTACTTTGGGCGAAATCTTGACGCTGCTTCGCCGATCGAGCAGCTCCCAGATCAGCCCGATGTAGGTTGCATTCACCAGAGAGAAGGCGGCTGCGTAAAAGGCTACGGGCTGCGGCTCCAGTTCGCTCACCGCCATCCAAGCAGTGGATAGCGGGAGCAGTGAGATCGAAAACAAATGCGCGAAATTGAACCACATGAGGTGCGGTGCAGAAGCGGGAAGTCTCCGTCTCTCCCGGACTTACGCCTTGGCGGCGTTCTGTGCAGCCTCGAACACATCTCGTGCGGGCGTCGTACCGGCTACGTGCTCCGTACTCGCGGCGCCGAGGTCCATCCATCCCGCGTTCACGGCCTCGAACATTTCTTCGGCAGGTCCGGAGCGGCCCTTGGGGATGCCGAATTGCTCGAAGGCTTCCGCCCAGCGTGCACGCGGGATTGCAAAGGCTTTCACGTCGCGATTGAGGACTTCACCCAACTGCCCCGCGACGTCATCGGCGGTGACCATCGAACCAACCTCGATGACGCGCTGCCCTGACCACGCCGGCCCGGTCAAAACGGATGCGACCTCCGCGCCGATGTCGTTCGTCGCGACCATGGTCGATTTCCGGTTTGTCGGATTGTAGTAGACCGGTAGCGTTCCGCCCTGCGCGACCTGCAAGCCGTAGAGGAAGTTTTCGAAGAACCCGCCGGCGCGCACAAATGCGATTGGCGATTTCAGGTCGCGAAGACCTTGCTCCAGAAGCGACAGGGCCGTGATCACCCCGTGCCCGCTGGTTCGGTTCGCGCCCATCGACGAAAGCGCAACCACGCGCGGCGGCGCTGCCTTGGTAAGCGCCTCGACATAGTTTGCAATCACGCCCTTTGCTTCCTTGTAATCGGGCGAGGGCGCCCAGACAGGGGGCAACATGACGAACGCGCCTTCGACGCCTCCGAGCGCTTGCTCGATGGCTGCCGGATCATTCCAATCGCCCTCCACCAGCTCCACGCCCTTGTTCGCCCAGTTGGCCGCCTTCTCGCGATTGCGGACGAGCGCGCGTACATCCTTGCGGTGCGCCAACAGATGTTCTGCCGTTGCGCCGCCAACTTTTCCCGTGATTCCCAGTACTAGAAACATGTGTTTTCTCCTGATGTCGAGGGACAGGGCACTGCCCCGGTTGGTTCAATGGATGAGCGGTAGAATGGCCCGGACTCGGGGATCGCGCAGATAGAGGCCGCCCCACGCCAGCGCGCCCAGAAACAGGGAAATGATCTCCGGCGGCGATCCCAACTCACCAATGCGGACGTGGGCGCAGATGGCACCGCCCAGAAAGCCCGTCACCAGGATCGCGCCGAGGACGGCGGTGGCCGGAATGGCGTAAAGAATGGCGCAGGCGAGTATGATCGGCCCCACGACACGGGTCAGGTCCATCGTGAACCCGGTTTCCTGCAACATGCCCGCGATCTGTGCCGGCGCGAAAAGCTGAATGGTGCCGTCTGCCACCAGAGCGATAACGACAAACGCGCTCATGATCCGGCCGGCCCACAGGGCGCGATGCAAGGTCACGGTTTCGGCTGCCTGACGCGGGTTCATGGTTTCGGACACTTGTCGTTCTCCGATGGGGAGATCCCATATCCGAAACTTACTGTGCCTCCTGAGTGTGATAAACACCGAGAAAATGAACCAACTGTTCTCTTTATAAAAAACAATAGAGGTACGAAAATGCAGAATCTCGAGCACGTCCTCATTTTCATAACGGTAGCGGAAATGGGCAGCTTCACCCGCGCGGCCGATAGCCTGGGCATCCAGAAGGGGAGGGCCTCGACGGCGGTCCGGAAGCTGGAAGAAGACGTCGGTGCCAGGCTCCTGCACCGCACCACGCGCAGCGTGCGCCTGACGGAGGACGGGCGCGCGTTTCATGCCCGTGCCCGCGATCTGCTGGCTGAAGTCGATGATCTGCACTCGATGTTCGCCGGCGATCGCGTGGCGCTTCGCGGGCGCTTACGGGTCGATCTTCCGACCGAAGTGGCGCGCACGACGATCGTGCCGGCCTTGCCGGAGTTCATGGCGGCTCACCCCGAGTTGGAGCTGGAGGTGTCGAGTACCGACCGGCAAGTCGATCTGGTTCAAGAGGGGTTTGACTGCGTCTTGCGACTTGGTCCCATCGGAGACGAGACGCTGATTGCCCGCCCGCTGGGCCTGTTGCGCATGGTCAACGCCGCCAGTCCCGCTTATCTGGCGCGCTATGGCGTCCCTCGGTCGCTGGACGACCTCCAGCGCCAGGAACATCGGACAATTCATTTTTCGACGATGCTGGGCGCGAGACCGCATGGATGGGAATATCCGGACGGCGACGGCTACTCGACGCGTCAGTTGCCAGGCGCGCTACACGTCAACAGCGCGCAGACCTACGACGCTGCCGCCGTCGCCGGCCTTGGCCTGATTCAAGCGCCGCTTCTGGGGATTGGCCAATACTTGAAGAGTGGAGCGCTGGTGGAGATCATGCCCGATTTGCGTCGCCGGGCGATCCCCGTGTCCTTCGTCGTAGCACATCGCAGCAATCTGTCGCGCCGCGTCCGCGCATTCATGAAATGGATCGAAGATGTACTGGCGCCGTATCTCGAATAGCGGGACGAACATCTTCGTCCCGCCTCGAAATCAACATTCTGGGTATGTCTGCCGGTCGGCGGCCCGGCGGGCCAACAGAATGCGACACCGAAACCGGCGGGGCCGACATGAGATATCGCTGCTCGCAACCTATCCGGGGCCGCCCGTCTGGACGAAATCGGGGAGAGAGGAACCGTCCCTCTCTCCCCCAAGACCTCACGGGCGAACGCGGATGACCGTTTTCCCCGCGCGTCGCTCGGTCGAGTTGAAGGCGGCGATCGCCTCGTCGAGAGGAGCGACTTTGCCGATGTTCGTCCGCAGCCGTCCGTTCCGCACCCGCTGGACGATCTCGCTCAGCTGGGCACGATCGGCTTCGACGACGAAGTCGACCGCCAGGCCATCCACGGGCCTCGCCTCGGCCGGGCCGACGACAGTCACCATCGTGCCTCCGGCTCGGATCAGCGCCGCGGACCGCTTCTGGATGTCGCCGCCGATGACATCGAACACCAGATCGACGCCGCGCACGTCTTCGAGGGCGTCGTTCTCGAGGTCGACGAATTCGTTTGCGCCGAAGTCGAGCGCCTTCTGGCGGTCGGCAGAGCGTCCGGTGCCAATGACGTAGGCGCCGGCCTCTCGTGCGAGCTGCGTCACCATCGACCCGACGGCGCCGGCCGCGCCATGCGCAAGGACGCTCTGCCCCGCCTGAAGACGGCCGTGCTGAAACAGTCCCTGCCACGCGGTCAGGCCCGAGATCGGCAGGCTAGCGCCCACCGTGAAGTCGACATCGCCCGGCAATGGCGCGAGGTTGCGGGCCTCGATAGCGATATACTCCGCCAGGGTGCCGTCGCGATACCAGTCGGCGAGGCCGAACACCCGCTGGCCCACCGACAGTCCCGTCGTACCGTAGCCCAGGGCGGTGACCACCCCGGCCAGCTCGTGCCCGGGGATCGATGGCGTCCGGTCGCCGTCGACGCGATCGGTCCAGGTCGAGGGCCACGTCAGCTCGGTCGGGACGAACCCCGACGCATGGATCTCGACGACGACATCGTTTATCGCCGCCTGCGGCTCGGGCCGCTGCACCACCTTCATCCCGGCCGTTCCTGCAGCCTGGTCCGTCACTACGATCGCTTTCATGGGAATTGTCTCCTCAGACATTTGTTGGTTCGGGGTAATTTACGGGCGTGGAAGGTCTTCGATCTCTCACGCAATCAGCCATTGGCGCGGCGCCTTCCACGAGAGCGGCAGTTCTTGCCATCCTTGTCTCCGTAAGATCTGGAGTTGCTGGGGATTATGCAAAGTCCAGGACATCGGCCACCGGCATGCGCGGCTTCTGCGGCCAGTTGCCGGCTCGCTCCGGGCCGACGGTCAGCAGCATCACCGGCACTTCGTCTTCGGCCAGGCCGAACTCGCGGTGCACGGCCTCGGCGTCGAAACCGATCATCGGCGTCGAACCCAGGCCCAGCGACCGGGCCGTGTAGATGATCGCCGCGGTGCCAAAGGTCGCGGAGCGTACCGCCTCGTCGCGCTGGCGCCGCGGCTGATCGTCATACAAACCGCGAGCGGGGATCTCCCATTCCGGCACCAGGTGCGCCGGCATGATGCCGGCCTCCACCACGGGCGCCAGGCGGGCTGGGACGGTGCTGGCATCGGCCAGCCTGCCGATGATGATGAAGGTCATGGCCGCATCGGTGATCGCCGGCTGATTCCAGGCGATCGGGCGCAGCCGTGCCTTGGCTTCCGGCGAGCGTACGGCGATGAAGCGCCAGTTCTGCAGGTGGAAGGAGGTTGGCGCGGACGTGCCGATACGCACCAGGTCGCGGATTTGGTCGTCGCTCAGGGTGGCAGCGGGATCGTAGTACTTGGCGGCGCTGCGGCTTAGGATCGTTTCGATGACGGCATTCGTCGCGAAAGCGTTTTCGCTCTTCCCGGTTTGCGCGAAGATCTGGGCGGCTACGCGGGTTGCGGGTCCGGTGGTGGCGAGGCAGTTCATTGGATGGCTCCCTTATCAAGTGATTGCGGAGCCTAATCTACGGGGAAGAATGATTATTTCGAGGCTGAATTAGCTCAATGTGATGCGCGAAAGGATCAAATTGCGCTTTCTCGATTCCGGACCGCGCGTCTTACTCGCCCTTGTGCGCCAGTCGCCGCCACTCCCCCGGCGTCATCCCCGTCCTTTCGGCGAAAACACGCCGGAACGCCGAAACGGATTGATACCCGACGGTCTCGGCCACGGCCTCGGTGCTGATCGCCGGCTTCTTCAACTCGTTGGCGGCCAGGCTCATGCGGAGATCGGTCAACAAATCGAGCGCGGAGCGACCCAGCTTGTCCTGGAACTGGCGCATGAACGTAGCGCGCGACATCCCGCACAATTCGGCCAGATCGGGCAGTTTCCAGGGCCGTGCCGCATCGGCGAACATCGCGGAAATGGCTGGAGCAAGCCGGGGATTGCCGGCCAGGGCCAACAAGCCTTCGGGGGCTTTCCCGGATTGGCTCGCCGCGCGCAGTACCAGTGTGAACAGGGCCGAAGAAAGCGCGTTGAGAATGGCGCGTCCTCCGGCTCTGTCTCCGGCGGACTCCATTCGCATCAGCGTCACCAGGCCGGCCAGTTGGCTGGAGGCGGAGCCGATGCCGTTTTCTTCATCGCCGTCCTTGGACCGCGCCACCAGATCCGCAGGCAGGTAGTTGCGGACCAGCCGATCATGGGGTGGTGCGATAAAAAATCGCCCACACAGCAGATCCAGTTGCTCGCCCTGGCCATCATTCTCGCTCAGCATCCATCCGGCAGCCCCCCGCCGTTGCTGGGTAGGGATTGGTATTTGCCCGCTGCCGTCGTGCAGCACATGCGCCGCGCCGTGAGGCAGCAGCACAATATCTCCACTCACCAGCTCCCTTGCTGCTCTCGTGTCCGGATCCTCCAAAATGGCCCGGCCCCTGACGATGACATGGTAGGGAATTTCGTTTGCGGCAGCCTTGCTCCAGGCAATGCGCCACGGCGCACCGTAGGCGCAGCGGACCTCGAGCTGGCCGGTAACGGTGATGATTTGCAAGAGATGGCTGAGCCAGTCCACTTCAGACATTGGACCTCGAAAACCGGAAATGGTGAAACATCTTATCGCAATTGTGCACTGGTTCTATCTGTCGCTCACATTTCGACCGCGCCTGGATGGGAGCGAGCACCGGGCGCCCCACGATCGGAACAGGGCCTGTATCAGGCGTGCGGTCGAGTGCGGATTCCTTTCGCCCTTCAAAACGGATGCACGACCCAACCGCGCAGGCTATATTGTCGCATGGGGCCGACGTCATCGAAGGGGAGGGCATGACATGCAGGCAATGCCGATAGCGCATCACGTCGCGCAACCCGAGGTCGTGCCCTCCGTGACCGGCTATCCGGCCGCCGTCCTGTGCTGGCTGCTTTCGGCTGGCGTCTATATCGCGGCCAAATGGGTGGCGCCTGAAATGCCACCCTGGGGCCTCTGCTTCTGGCGGCTGACGCTTGCCTGCGCCATCCTGCTGCCGATCGTGCACCGTCATCACGACGCGATGATCGGACTGTTGCGAACGCGCGTCGTGGAGGTCGTCGCGGTGGGGGCGATCGGCCTCACCCTGTGCCAAGGTATGATCTACCATGGCCTCAACGACACCGACGCCACCACGGCCGGCATCATCATGGCGCTGTCGCCTGTCATGACGATGGTGCTCGCCCGTTTCGTGCTTGGCGAGCCGCTCGGGCTGTGGAAGTCGCTAGGCGCGCTGGTTGCGCTCGCCGGGATGATTTTCATCGTTGCCCACGGCAACCTGACGGCGCTGCTGCAACTCAAGTTCAACGCCGGCGAGCTGTGGATCGTCGGCAGCGCGTTCTGCTGGGGCCTGTACACCGTGCTTTTGCGCCGTGCCAAATTCGGCATCGAACTCCTGCCGATGGTCGTGCTGCTGCTCGGCGCTGGTGCGCTGGTCGCCTTGCCGTTCCATGTGTGGGAATTGTTCAACGACGAACGCTCCGCCATGGACGTCCACAGCATTCTCGCGCTCGCCTATCTGGCAGGTCCGGGCGGCGCCTTGATGTACTATCTCTACAACAAAAGCGTGGAAACGCTCGGCGCGAGCCGAGCGAGCATGCTGCTCTACCTGCAGACGGTGTTCGTCGCTGTGTTAGCCTATCTGCTGCTCGGCGAGGGCTTGCACGATTACGATCTGGTCGGCGCGGCCTTCATCGTCACCGGCATCGTACTCGCCACCGTGGCCAAACCCAGGCCAGCTCAACCACGCGTGGCGTAGATAAATCGAAGGTCAGGGCGGTTCACTGTCGAAACAGGCGCGCAGCAAATGCAACCCTTCTTCGATGCGGGGCGTCGGAATGGCGCCATACCCCAGCATGATGCCGGCTCGCGGTATGGCGTTCACGGCGAACCGTGACAGGATCTGGACGGCGACGCTGCGATCGGCTGCGCGGCGGGCGACCTCGGCGATCCGGTCCGCCGACATTTTCCGGGCAAGAGCGGTGAGATGGAGCCCCGTTGTCGATGGGATGAGCTCGAGATGCCCGGCAAAATCATTGGCGATGGCGTCCGCGATGATCTGGTGCCGTTCCCGGTAGATCGCGTTCACCCGACGGATGTGACGCGCAAAGGCGCCCTCATCGATGAAACGCGCGAGCGCTGCTTGCGCCGGGGTCGATGAATGCCAGTCGCTGACGAATTTCGCTTTGTGCACGGCCGCTCGCAGCGATGGCGGCGTCAATATGAAGCCCAGCCGAAGCGTCGGCAGCATTGTCTTCGAGAAGGAGCCGACGTAGATGACCCGGCCTTTTGCGTCGAGCGTCTGCAACGGCTCGAGGGGACGGCCTCCGAAACGGAACTCGCTGTCGTAGTCGTCTTCGATGATGGCCGCGTTATTTCGCTCGGCCCAGGCCAGCAGCGCCTGCCGGCGCGGCAGCGTCATCGTCACCGAAAGCGGAAATTGATGAGACGGCGTGACATACACGGCTCGGACTCCGCGCGGTAGCGCATCAACGACCAGGCCCTGGCGATCCACCGGTACACCGACCACACGAATACCCAAGGCCTTGAACAAATGCCTCGGAGGACCGTAGCCCGGATCTTCAATGGCAATTGCATCGCCCGGTGCCAGCAGGACGCGGGCCAGGACATCCAGTGCCTGCTGCGTACCGTTTGTGACAATGATGTCGTCCGCAGCCGCCCCGATCCCTCGGGAGATGCCTATGTGCCTGGCGATTGCGACCCTGAGATCGTGATGTCCGGCGGGATGCTCGTAAGTGCCGGCGGTCGCTTCGCCCGAACGCAGCGCCCAAACCACCGACCGCCGCCACGCCCCGTGCGGAAACAGCGAAGCATCGCAAAACCCGGCGTGAAAGTCGAACCGAACCGGCTCGAATGCGGGTGGTGGGGCTATCGCCTCCCAGATCTGGCGTGGCTGGAGCACGCCGGTAGATCGGCGTCCGGTCTTTTCTCGCCCGGCCGGCACGACCAATTCGCTGATGAACGTCCCAGACCCCTGCCGGGATGTCACGAACCCTTCCGCGGCGAGCCGTTCATAAACCACGGTCACGGTGGCACGCGACACGGCAAGCGTCCGCGCCAGTTCGCGGCCAGGCGGCAGAGGGTCGCCGGGCCGCAGCCGTCGATCCAGAACGGCGCGCCGTATCTGACGATAAATCTCGCCGCTGAGATTCTTGCGCCCGACCAGGCTTATGTGAAAGGCGGTCATTGTTCAGCAACTGGAATTGGTCTGACGCAGGCACTGGAATTCAGCCTGCCACCAGTCCTCCTGCGTCCTGCGCTGGCTTAGCGGTAGCGCCTTGCAAGTGTCGTCATGCCAATTGGAATTGGACTGGCCAAGAATCCATGAATTGGCACTTCTATCGGTCCTCTAGCCTCCTTACCATTGCTTCGGCGGCAAGGGAAGAAGCGGATGGCCGGCTATGGGAGGCTGAAATGCCTCGAGCGGAGACTCGAATCCATCACCCGTCGAGCGTGCGACTACCTTGGTCTGTGCCGAAAACCACAGTCGCGGCCCTCAAGACTTGGCAATTATCCGTCTCAAGAGGTCGGGCAATCGCGGATTTGTCCCCCGAGCTGTTGAGGGACATTCGGGTCCATGCCATCGATCTGCCGGACCACGGGGCCGATCCTACGCCGGTCGCCAGGGCTGACCCTATTGCGCCCCATCGGCGCGGCCTTGCGAGCACAAGGCCGCCGCCGCGTGCTGGTGGACCATTCGATCGGCGGCATTTTCGAAACCCGCGCCGTCGAGATCACCGCGCGGCTCGGAAGCTGCGGACCAATCGTCAACATTTGGGGAGAGTGCCATGCCCAACCATCAGCGCTCTGCTACGCGCACGACAACACTTGCCCACCAGCCCGGTTCGATCCCGGGCGAGACAGGGCTGCGCGCGGCCGACCGACCAATCGTCACCAAGCAAGAGCTTCCTTCCGCTGTCCCACTGATGGCGCTTTCGACCGGTTTCTGGGCCTTCAAGACTCTGGCCGCCGCGCACGAGTTGGACCTCTTCAGCCGCCTTGCGAGCGGCGCCGCCGTCACGGTTGCCGGTTTGGCGGAAGCGCTCGGCCTGCATCAACGACCGGCCGAGATGCTGTTGACCGGCTGCGCTGCACTTGGGCTCCTGGAGAAAACGGACGGCCGCTATCGCAACACGCCCTTAAGCGAAACTTATCTCGTGAACGGTAAGCCGTATTACTTCGGTGGCTTCGTGCAGATGGCCGACAAGCGACTCTATGCGGGCTGGGGAAGGCTTGCAGAGGCGCTGCGCACGAACCGGCCAACCACATGGGATCCGGCAGTGCAATCCTCGATGTTCGAGGGCGAGGATCCTACGATGCTGGCGCTTTTCTGGGAGGCGATGCATTCGCTTTCCACGATGACCGCGCGCAAGCTCGGCGAAGCCGTGGATCTCAGTCATTTCCGCCGCCTCCTGGACATCGGCGGCGGCTCGGGCGCGTACGACATCGAGCTTTGCAAACAATATGGGGCGCTGCGTGCGACCGTGTTCGACTTGCCGCATGTCGCCGCGATCGCCGCGGGAAAGATCGCCGAGGCCGGCTTGACCGACCGCATCGAGACCGCGGACGGCAATTTCTTCGAACAGCTTCCCGGGGATCACGACGTGCATCTCCTGTCGATGATCATGCACGATTGGGACGAGGCGAAGAATCGCGCCCTGCTGCGCCGATCCTTCGAGGCTTTGCCAAGCGGCGGCGCGGTCGTCATCAGCGAGCTTCTCGTCAATGATGAAAAGACCGGCCCGGCGCTGGCCGCGCTGATGAGCCTCAACATGCTGATCGAGACGGAAGGACGAAACTACACCCCGGCCGAGTATTCGGCGTGGCTCGAGGAAGCCGGATTCAGGCACGTCGAGACGGTCTGGTTCGATGCTCCCGCCGCGAACGGCGCCGTGATCGGCCGCAAACCGTAAGGCGCAACGTAGAGCGGATCAGGTGCGCCGCAATCGGCTGGCCGGGCTGCGTAACGGCAGCCCCCGACGGGAGCACGACAAAGGTCATAGGAGAAGCCAAGAACAACCAAGGGAGAAAACCATGTTTCCAGCGTCAGTTCGTCTCGCATTGCTCACGGCCTCGGTCGTCGCCCTTCCATCATACGTCGCCGTGGCCGACGACGCGCAGGTCGCGCGTGGCGAGTACCTGGTCACGATCGCCGGCTGCAACGACTGCCACACGCCCGGCTACTTCTTCGGCAAACCCGATATGTCGCGCTTTCTTGGCGGCTCGGATGTGGGCTTTGAGATACCTGGCGTCGGTGTCTTTCCCGGTCGAAACATCACGCCCGACAGGGAGACCGGCATCGGCAGCTGGACCCCGGAGCAGATCGTCGCTGCGATCCAGACTGGCCAGCGGCCGGACGGCCGCACCCTGGCGCCGATTATGCCCTGGCCTGCTTTTGCGCATCTCACAGCGGACGATGCCATGGCCATCGCGGCGTTCCTGCAAAGCGTGAAGCCGGTAAGCAACAAGGTCCCGGGCCCGTTCAAGCCTGGCGACACGGTGTCGACATCCATGATGCGGATCATCCCGCCGGGCGGAACCGCTGCCGCTGCACCGAAATAGGCCGAAAACCGGCCTTCCACCGGACGTCGTGTTCGACGCCGCCCGGCGTCGTCCCGGAGCATGGCCAAAATGGCATCCGCGCCGGCCTCGCCATTCGCGGCCAGTCCCCACAACCATTTGCACACTCGGAACTGACGGCGGCAGATGCCGCATCCGCGCATCAACTGCTTCGTGCAAGCGCGCCGATGCTGTCGAGCAGCGGCTGTTGGTCGCCGACCCAAAACCAGTGGTCGTCACCGGCGATCTCGATGAACCGCGCGCCCGGGATCCCGGCGGCCAGGAGCCGCCCTGCCTCGACGCGCACGGCGCGGTCGCCGGACCGGTGCAGGACCACCGTCGGGGCCGAGACTTTTGCGAGCAGGGAACGGACATCGGTATCACGCAGCGCTTCGAGCAGACCCGCGACCGCGCCGGGGCTGGAGGCTGCCCTGAGCAATCCCGCCCACCAGGTCTCCGCCTGGCGGTCTCCGGAGAGGCTGGGGGCGAAGGTCTCGATTTCCGCCGGGCCGCCCCAGCCGGCGATCAGCCGCTGCTTCCACAGATCGTATTGCGCGGCGGTCAAGGCGAAGGGATAGTCCGACGCGCGGCTGCCTTTCGCGAGCGAGCCCCACAGGACAAGGCCGATGAGCCGATCCGGATGATCGATGGCGAAACGGACACAACCCGGCCCGCCTTCCGAGGCGCCGATGAGCAAGGCCCGGCTGCTGCCGGCCGCGTTCATGACTGCCAGAATATCCTGCGCTGTCGTTTCGACTGTGGCACGGACACCGACACGGTCGGAAAGTCCCATGCCGCGCCGGTCGAACAGGATCAGGCGGCCCAAGCGCGAAACCGCTGATATCCAGGCGCGGCAGCGTCTGTCTTCCCAGATACGCTCGACATGCGAAATGAAGCCGGGAACAAGCACGATGTCCGTCGGTCCGCTGCCGACGATCTGATAGGCGAGATGGATGCCGTCTACTTCGACGTAGCGCGTCCTGGGCACGTCCAAAGTGACATCTTGAGTTGGCTCCCGCACCAGGGCAAGCGTGGCCGGGTCCGGCGCTACGCCGAGTTCGTCTCGTAACAGCCGGACACAGCTTTCGGCCTGGCGCTCGGCTGCCGCCCTGTCCCCGGCCGCCAGGTGGGCGCGGATCAGGTGACGGTGCGCACTTTCGCTCAAGGGGTCGAGTGCCGCCAGGCGCGTCGCATGCACCACCCCGCTGCGTGGTTCGCCGCCGGCGATCTTCGCTTCGATGGTACGCTCCAGCGTCTGCACCAGTCGGCTACGCAAGGCCTCGCGCCTGAAAAAGACCCATTCGTCGAATTCCGGACAATCCGGGAGTGAGAAGCCGCCGAGATAGTCGCCCTTATAGATGTCGGCCGCCTCGTCGAGCGGGCCGACATTGCAGGCATGCTCGAAAATCTTGGAGTCGAGCTCGACGAAAAGCGCCGGGTGTAGGCTGAGGGATGCCCCCGTGGCGGCGATGACCTCCGTGCCGAACGCGATGCGAATTTTATGCAGTGTGCGCCGAAGGCGTGCTCGTGCGGCTTCTTCGTCGGTTTCGGGCCACAGAAGCGTGGCGGCGACCTCGCGCGCCACGGGCCCGCCGGCCTCGGCGACATAGATGAGGAGCGCGGCCGCCTTGCGCAAGGCGAGCTCCACCGGCTGCCCGTTCAGACGGAACTCCGGAAACCCCAGAAGTCGGAACTCCAATCTTTCCATCGACCCGTACGCGGCCGAGCGGGGACGTTCAGGGGACGCCGGCCTTCTATCCATCCCACGACGTCGGGCCGATCGGGCCCGATCAGGAGACTCCTTGGAGCGAGAAATGTCACCGGTCAATACTCTCAGCCAGCATTGCACGTCCGAGGCCATTGCCGGGGGTGGCGTTCCCATCGGCGTCAAGAACGCAGGGAAAGGAGGCTGAGACATGTGCCAATCCTGTCTCTCCTGGTACGCACGCTGCATTGCTCCCTACCTCGTCCACGCCGGCTGTTCGGCAAACGTGTTCGCGCGCATGCGAAGGCGCCTGATCCCGCGGGCGCAGGGCATTGTCGTCGAAGTCGGCTTCGGGTCCGGCCTGAACCTTCTCTATTACGACGCCGCCAGGGTGGAGCGGCTGGTCGGCATCGATCCCGACGGCACGATGCTTGGCCTGGCCGAACCGAAGATCCGTTCCCTGCCGTTCGACGTCGACTGCATCCGGGCCAGCGGCGAAAGGCTGCCCTTGATCGACGGCCTCGCCGACACGGTCGTCGTCACCTATGCCTTCTGCACCATTCCCGACCCTGACGCGGCGCTGACCGAGATCCGCCGCATATTGAAACCTATGGGCCGGCTGATCTTCATCGAGCACGGCCAGGCCGAGGGGCCGCGCGGCCGCAGATGGCAGGAGCGGCTGAACAAGCCGTGGGGACAGATCGCCGGCGGCTGTCATCTCAACCGCCAACCGCTGCACTTGATCCGAGAGGCGGGCTTCCGCATCGTTGAAGAGGAGCGGGGGCGGTTCCCGCTGCCCTTCTGGCAATTGGGAAGCCACTACGCCGGCGTCGCGGTGCTCCGACAGGGTGACGGGCCATCACCCCAGGCCAGATCGTGCATTACGAGGTCCCACGCACATCCGCTTCCGCGCGGAATTGCCGATGACGGTCGTCGGCATCCCGTTCCTGATGCGCGAGGTCACAGAAGATGGCGTGAGGGACAGCTTCTCGCACCGGAGTTAGCCGACATTCAAACCGCGTGCATCCACGTCTCAGATGGGGCTTTGCAACCCTTCTGTTATCAGCGTTCCGATCATTGAATCATAAACCGCGAGCTGAACGGCAGGCTGGCTGCGCCGACGGCTTTCGGGCTGATGGTCACCCGCGCTGGCAACGCTTGGACAGCGGCAAATTCCCGGCCGATATCGGCGCACAAGGCCTTGGCGATTTTCTGCGGCGCATAGCTGGACAGGAGGACCGTCCTGAACTCGACAAACTGGGTCAGCGCCGAGATCGATGCTTTCAGGCGGTTTGAGCATTCCCCCAGCCATTCGGTGTAGGCCTCTCCAAGATCAGGCCACTCAGGGCTGCTGCTCCAGATGATTTCGGACGAGCGTCCGCGCATGGCCAGTTCGCTTTCCAGGCGCATGAGGCCATGATCGAAGCTGGCACTGGAGTTTCCCTTATAGATCTGGTGGTTGAGGATGAGCCTGCTCTGCAGCCTAGCTCCGAGATAGAAGAACAAATAGTCGTTCAGCGGCTTTGCGACGCCGAACATGCTCTCGCCGCCGGCCGCCGCGGTGATGTCGTTCTGGACGAAGACCGGCAGCTTGATCTGCTCTTCGATCTCGCTTTGCAAAGCCTTCAGGGACGTGCTCGATCCGTTGCCGGTTGCAGCCATGGCGTCGACCTCATCGGGAACGGCCAGCCCGATACCCGCGACCCGGCTGCGCGCCTCGACCGGCAGGCTCGTCATGGCTTGCCTGATCGTCGCAAGCAAATCGTTGTTTTGCGGAAACGGATTGGCTTCATCCGCGGGCAACTGCGTGTGGAAGCGCACGGTGCCGATGAAGTCGATGAGCGCGATGTCGATCCTGCGCCGGCTGAAGCCGACGCCGACCGCGTAGGCACCTTCCGGGTTGAGTGAAAGCGGGATGGTGGGGGGCCCGACACGGCCGCGCTGCGCCTCGCCCTGCGAGACCAGCCCTTCCTGTTCGAGGGAGCGGACGATGACCGAGGCCGTCTGCGCCGACAGACCGGTCTTCTCGCCGATTTCCATCCGCGATATGCCCTCGTTCTGAAGCAGCAGCGACAGCACCAGACGCTCGTTGTAGCTGCGCACGCTCAACGCGTTCAGCCCGCTCGCACGATCGGCGATGCGCAAGGGATTGGGTGGTGCAAACCTCATGTCAGGCAAGGGTCGCCCCATCGGTAAGAGCGCATTGCCGGGCGGCGGTATGGTTGCTCATGTCGAGCGGCTCCAGCCGATCGCATCGACCGCGCGGGCGAGTGCGATGCCAAGCAGTCTGTGCGCTTCGGCATCGATGTGAAATCCGTCCGCTTCGCTGCAGGACACCACCGAGCCAGCATCGAAAAAGTGCAGTTCGAGCGAATCCGCCAGCACCTCGAACTCGAGCGCCAGCAGCCGCGATTTCTCCGGTGCGCCGGCGAAGATGGACTTCCACTCCTTGACGTCGTCCTGCATCGGCGGCGGTGCGACGATCATGATTTCGGGTGTGGTGCCGCCCGGACCGGGCGCCAGTTCCTTGATGTCGTAGACAAGGCAGCCGATGCCCATAGCCACTTCCGACGGCGGTTTGTTGAAGCGGATCTTGAGGTCATTGGTGCCGAGCATGATGATGACGAGGTCGAGCGTCGCATGGCTCTGCAGACAGGGGCGGAGATAGGTTCTACCGTTCTTGTGTGCCCCCTCGATCGGATCGTCGTGGACGGTGGTTCGACCGCTCAATCCTTCCTCGATGACATACCAGTCGGGGCCTAGCTGAGCGCGCAGTATCCCCGGCCAGCGCTCAGCCGGGCCATAGCGCTCGAGCGGCCCCTTGCCGGGGATCTGGCCGTGCGTGTTGGAGTCGCCGTAGCACAAGACTGATCGCATGATTTTCCCGCCGGGACTGACCGCGCGCCGGTGCAGGACGAGCGCTCTTCATGATGAATAGCGGAGTGGCGAAAGGCAAGCAACGGAATAGTCATTCAACATGACTAACTATTGACAGGTCAAACCCACTATGCTTCTAAAGTGCCCGGAGGAGTTCTCGACCGTCATCATTGTCCAGCCGAAATTGGGCCTCGACACACATGTGTTCGGGGGCGGGAGAATTGCGTGCATAGGTCGGTTCGCGACGACAAGCATGCATCGGGAGAGCGTCTCGCGGCCCGTGCGCGTCCGTACGGCCGGAGCAACCACAAGGAGGAGTTCAATGTTAGGATTGCTGAAAACCGTCGGGCTGGGGATGCTCGTTGTATCAGCGCTTGCCGTAACGTCCCTGGCGCACGCGGAAGATGTCAAGCTGATGGACGGCGTCGCGCCGCGCCCCGACGACACGCGCATGACCGAGGCCGGCGCATTCAAGAAGGATCCCCCTTGGGTCATCGGAATGAGCGACTTCGGCGTCAACGCCAACACCTGGACCGTGCAGGTCGCGCATGAGGCGGAAAATGCCGCGGCAAAGGACAAGCGCATCTCGAAGTTCATCCTCCTCGATGCCGGCTTCGATCAGAAGAAGCAGGTAGCCGATATCGAGGATCTGATCGCCCAGCATGTCGACGCGATCATCGTTCAGCCGGTGACCAGCACGTCGGCCAACGCCAGCATTGCCAAGGCGGTCGCCGCCGGCATCCCCGTCATCCTTCACACCGGCCGCATCGATTCCGATGCCTACACCACCGAAATCCAAGGGGGAGCCGAGCACTTCGGCAAGGTAATGGGCGACTGGCTGGTGAAGACCGTTGGCGACAACGGCAAGATCTGGGTCCTGCGCGGCCTTGCCGGCCACCCGGAAGACACCAACCGCTACAATGGGCTACTGGAATCGCTCAAGGGCACACATGTGCAGATCATCGCCGAGGAGCATGGCGACTGGCAGTATGACAAGGCCAAGAAGCTGTGCGAGACGCTCTATCTGAACAATCCGCAGGTCGACGGCATCTGGTCGTCCGGCGCCGACATGACGCGCGCCTGCGTCGATGTCTTCAAGCAGTTCGGCACGCCGATCCCGCCGATTTCGGGCGAGGGCAACAATGGCTATTTCGGCCAGTGGATCACGGATGGATTCAAGTCGATCTCTCCGGAATACAGCCCGGCCCAGGGTGCTGCCGGCGTGCGCGCCGCTGTAGCCCTGCTCGAGGGCAAGCAACTCTACAAGCGCTATGTCTACAACCCTGATGGCTGGGACAAGGACAAGGCCGCGAAATACTATCGCGACGACCTGACGGCCAATGTCTGGTGGCCGAGCGAACTCCCCGAAGACAAGCTCAAGGAATATTACGGCAAGAAGTGACACGCCGTGGCCGGCGGGGAGTGGACAAGCGTCCCCGCGGGGCCCTTCCAGTGGTGAAGCGAGGGTTTAGTGGCCAATCTTATCGAGATGTCGCACATTTCGAAGGCATTCGGGGGAAGCAAGGCGCTCCACTCCGTTTCCCTCGATCTGAAGGCCGGCAGCGTTCACGCCCTGATGGGCGAGAACGGCGCCGGAAAATCGACCTTGATGAAGATCCTGGCGGGCGTGTATCAGCCCGATTCCGGCGGGATCTTCATGAATGGGGAAAAGCTCGATCTGAAGTCACCGCGCGCCGCGCTCGATGCCGGCATCTCGACCGTTTTCCAGGAACACTCGCTGCTGCCTAATCTGTCGATCGCCGAGAACATGTTTCTCGGCCGGGAGCCGACGAACCGGTTCGGCTCGATCGACTATTCCGCGATGAACAGCCGAACCGCCAAGGCACTCGGCGAACTCGGTCTCACGCTAGACTCCTCGCAACTCGTTGCCAACCTGACCATTGCCGAGCGGCAATTCGTCGAGATCGCGCATTGCATCCAGGCCGACGCCGGCGTGCTTATTCTCGACGAGCCGACAGCGGCGCTCAACGCGGCCGATGTCGATGTGCTCAACCGCAATATCCGCCGCCTGCGCGATAGGGGAAAGGCAATCGTCTACATTTCGCATCGCATGGAGGAAATCTTCGAGCTGTGCGACACTGTGACGGTGCTGAAGGACGGCGCACTGGTCGGCACCAGGACGGTGTCCGAGATCACGACAGACGAACTCATCGCCATGATGGTCGGGCGCGAACTCCAGGACCTGTTCCCAGATCGCACGGGCGACAGGGGCGGCGAAATCCTGCGCGTCGAGAATCTCAGGATCACCGAGACATCGCAGCCTCTGTCGCTGACGTTGCACAAGGGCGAGATCGTCGCCCTCGCCGGGCTTGAGGGACAGGGCCAGCAGCGCTTCTTGCGCTCCCTCATCGGCCGCTACCATCCTTTTGCCGGGACGATTTCCATCAACGGCAAAACGCTCGACATGCCGCTCTCGACATCATCAGGCGTTCGCCATTTGCAGCAGCTGAAGGTCGGTTTCGTCCCCGAGGACCGCAAGGAGGAGGGGCTCTTTCTCGCTTTGCCGATCGCCCACAACATCGCCATCGGATTGCATTCGAGGCGACGCGAACTTGCGCCGGCGCGGCCCTATCGAAGCGTCATCGCCCGCATGATGGATGTCATGAACATAAAGGCGACAGGGCCGTCCGCTCCGGTCGGTTCGCTGTCGGGCGGCAATCAGCAAAAAGTGCTGCTCGGCCGCTACCTCGCCGCGGATCTCGATCTTCTCCTGGTGGAAGAGCCGACCCGTGGCGTCGACATCGGCGCCAAGTCCGAGATCTACCATCTGCTGCGCGACTTCACCCGCAAGGGTGGCGCGGTGCTGGTGCTGTCGCGCGAGACGATCGAGCTGATCGGGCTGTGCGACCGCATCTATGTCGTCCACCACGACACAGTCGTGGCCGAAATGCCGGCAGCACAGGCGACGGAGCACAAGATCCTCGACGCGGCCCTGACGGGCGGCTCGGCGCGCCGGCACTAGGGGCCTTCCATGTATCGTAGCCTGTCCAACATCGTGAGTGGCCGGAACACACGGCAGGGCCAATGGGGTCTGCCATTGTTGGTTGCCTTGCTCATTTCGCTGTGGCTGTCGGTTCAGACGACGCAGTTCGCAACGGCCGAAAACCTTTTCAACCTGGTTGCGCAGGCGATGCCGCTGGTCATCGCGGCGGCCGGACAACTCGTCGTCGTGCTCGTCGGCGGGCTCGATCTATCGGTCGGCTCGGTCATCAGTTTCACGACGGCGGTGCTGGCGCTCGACCAGCCGGCGATCGTGCTGATCCCGGCGGTCTTCGTGCTGGCCGCATTCATCGGGCTGATCAACGGCCTGGCGATCACCCGTTTCAACGTCCATCCAATCATCGCCACGCTATCGACGCAATACATTGTCCTTGGCATCACGCGCATCTTGCGTCCCGTCTCCGGCGGCACCGTTCCGGAGATCGTCATTGCTGCCGTTTCAGGCAGTTTCCTCGGTATTCCTTATCCGGTCTTTTGGGGAATCGTCGTGATGCTGTTGGCCTGGAAGCTGCTCTACGGATCGCGGTACGGCCTGCATCTGTTTGCGATCGGCGGCGGCATCGCGTCGGGGGCCGAAAGCGCTGCCCGCAATTTCGGCGTCTCCGATCGCCGCAACATCATCCTCGCCTATGTGGTCTGCTCCTGTTTCGCGGCCGTTGCCGGTGTCTTCCTGGCCGGGCGCATCGTGTCGGGTGATCCAAATGTCGGGTTGCTTTTCGAACTCGACACTGTCACCGCCGTGGCACTTGGAGGCACCCAGCTTTCAGGCGGAATCGGCAGCCTGCACGGCACGGTGATCGGCGCGCTTGTGATGGCACTGCTGGCCAATGGCATGAACCTCGCCAACGTCTCGCCCTTTGTCCAGACGGCGATCAAGGGCGGCATTCTCTTGGCCGTGGTCGGGCTGCAATCCCGCAAGAAGATGGGGCTCTGAGCGATGACTGCCGTTCTCGCAAACCCGATCGCCCGGCGTCTGCTTCGCATACCGCCATCCTACTTTGTCTTCCTCGTGCTTCTGGCCACGCTGTGGATCGCACGGCCGAACATGCTCAACCTCAACATCATGGGCATCTTCGTCAGGCAGATCGTTCCGCTCGGCATCCTCGTGCTGGGGCAACTCGTCGTCATGCGCGTGAAGTCGATCGACCTCTCCGGCGGCGGCATCATCCTGCTGATCAACTATTTCATCTCGTCGGGCAGCTTCCCGGGCGCGTCGCTGCCCTTCTTCGTCGTACTGGCGCTCGCCACGGGCCTCGTCATTGGCCTGTTCAACGGCTTCATGATCGGCATCCGGCGGGTGTCGGCCGTCATAGTCACGCTGGCCGTCAGCATCATCCTGGTCGGACTGGTGCAGTTCCTGTCGAGCGGCAATCCACCCGGCGATGTGCCGAGACTGTTCAACGACCTCTACAACACGAAGTTCCTGTCGGTTCCGACGCCGGTGCTGTTCTGGATCATGCTGACCGCCGCGGTGTGGCTGCTTCTGTCGCAGACAGTGTTTGGTCGTTACGTGGCCTCTGTCGGCGAGAATGCCGAAGCCGCCCATTTTTCCGGCGTGCCGGTCCAGCGCACGGTCATCCTGGCGCATACGCTCGCCGGCCTGATCGCGGCGATCGCGGCCCTGGTACAGACAGGTTCAATCGCCGTCGGCAGCGTGCGCGTCGGTCTCGACCTGCCGATCCTGGCAGTCGCGGCGACGATCCTTGGCGGCGTCGCCTTCGGTCGCGGCGACGGCGGCGTCTGGGGACCTTTCTTCGGCTCGCTGTGCTTCGCGCTTTTGTTCGTCGTGATGACGGTGCTCGGCATCGACGAACCCGGCAAGCTCATCGCCCAGGGCGTCATCATCCTCGGTGCGGCGATCTTCTACGGAGTGCGCGTGCGAACCTCCTGAATCGAAACAAGGCAAGCCGGCACCGGCGTTAGAGCTGGATCGATAGATCTGCACGTTCAGACAACTGCAAACAGATGGAGAAACATGGATGTCACCGCCAAAAAATATCATGTGCTACGGCGACTCGCTGACCTGGGGCTGGGTTCCGGTCAAGGAAGGGTCGCCGACCTACCGCTACCCCTATGACCAGCGCTGGACGGGTGTTATGGCGGCGGCGCTGGGAGCGGGCTACCACATCATCGAAGAAGGTTTGAGTGCGCGCACGACCTGTCTCGACGATCCCAACGACCCGCGCCTCAACGGCGCCAATTACCTGCCCTCTGCCATCGCCAGCCATCTGCCGCTGGATCTGGTCATCGTCATGCTGGGCACCAATGACACGAAATCCTATTTTCGCCGGACACCCTACGAGATCGCCAACGGAATGGCGAAACTGGTCGGGCAGATCCTGACGAGCGCCGGCGGTATCGGCACGCCTTATCCGGCTCCGAAGGCGCTGGTCATCGCGCCGCCGCCGCTGACCCCGATGCCCGATCCCTGGTTCGAGGGCATGTTCGGCGGCGGCCACGAAAAATCCAGGGAGCTGGCCAGGCAGTACAAGGCGATGGCGGATTTCATGAAGATCGACTTTCTGAATGCCGGCGATTTCGTCACCACGGACGGTATCGACGGCATCCATTTCACCGCTGGCAACAACGCCGATCTCGGCCGCGCGGTCGCCGACAAGGTCAAGTCTATTCTTGAGCCAAGCCGCGCCAGCACCGCCGCCTGAAGTCGCGACGCCCGCCGGCTTGCGCAACGGCCGGTTCGCAGGCGTGTCGCATTCTTCCTGTATGCCATTATGGACCCAACGATGAGCCCGGTTCCGTAATTCTGCCCAACACGTTCCGTGGCACTTGACCCACTTGCTTTTATGAAGACGAGCTATCCACTCAAGCCGTTCAACAGGCGCACATTCGAGGTTTGCCTGGGCCGATAGTAAGCTTGGGCTCCTCGTCCTTCACACCGCCTGCACCGCCGCCGCCAATCCTCGTATGATCTTCGCCAGCTCCCTGCACTCATTGTGCAAGGTGCTGTTGCGCCGCCAGGCAAAGCAGATCGTGCGCTGCGGCATGGGTTCCTGGAACGGCACGATCTTGAGATCGGGGATAGTGCCGGCAGGTCCCGTGGCCATTTCCGGGATCAGCGTCACGCCGAGCCCGTGCGCCACCATCTGCAAGAGCGTGGTCAGGCTGGTGGCGCCGTAGCTTGCCATCGCCACCGGCCGCACATTGCCGCAGACAGCCAGTGCCTGTTCGCGCAGGCAATGGCCCTCCTCCAGCAGCATCAGTCTTTCCAGCGCCGGGCTTTCAGGCGGCACCGGCGGCGAGGCGAAAGCCGGATCGCCTGACGGCACGGCCAGGAAAAACCGGTCGGGGAACAAAGCCTCGGTCACCAGGCCGGGATGGTCGAGCGGAAGCGCGGCGATGAAGGCATCGAGCTTTTGCGACGCGATGTCCTCGACGAGCGAGGCGGTCACCGCCTCGCGCAGTTCGAGCAGCAAGTCCGGGAAATGCATTTTCAGCTCGGGCAGCGCACGCGGCAAAAGATAGGGCGCGACGGTCGGGATGATGCCCAGCCGGAAGCGCCCTCCCATGGCAGGGCGGCCACGCCGGGCGATGGTCTCGACCTCGCGTATGTCGGAAAGGATGCGTTCGATGCGCGGCAAAAGGGCTGCCGCCTCGTCGGTCATGCGCACCGATTTGCCGCCGCGTTCGAACAGCCGGCAGTTCAGCCGCTGCTCCATTTCCGCGATCTGCGAGGACAGCGCCGGCTGGCTCACGCCTGCAAGTTTCGCCGCACGCCCGAAATGCAGCGTCTGCGCAAGTGCGTCGAAATAATGCATCTGGCGGACGGTTAGGCCTATCATAAGAAAATCCTATTGAAAGGAACAGGAAAGGCAATTTGTTTTTATCGGCAGGCTGGCCTAGTCTGGAATCATTCCAGGATGGCGGCGCTGGCTGCCCGGAACCCTCGGCAAAAAATTGGAGTGCAAGATGGACGCGAAAACCGACGACAACAGCGCGGGCAACTGCCCTGTCGCGCATGGACCCGGTGCCAGGACCAACCGTGACTGGTGGCCCAACCAACTGGACCTCAGCGTTCTCCACCAGCAGTCGAACCTCTCCGACCCGATGGGCGAGGACTTCGACTATGCCAAGGAATTCGCGAGCCTCGATCTCGACGCGGTGATCAAGGACCTGCACCATGTCATGACGGATTCGCAGGATTGGTGGCCGGCCGACTTCGGCCATTACGGGCCGCTGTTCATCCGCATGGCCTGGCACAGCGCCGGCACCTACCGCATCGGTGACGGCCGCGGCGGCGCCGGCGCCGGCCAGCAGCGTTTCGCACCGCTCAACAGCTGGCCTGACAACGCCAATCTCGACAAGGCGCGCCGCCTGCTGTGGCCGGTCAAGCAGAAATATGGCCGCAAGATTTCCTGGGCCGACCTGCTGATCCTCACCGGCAATGTCGCCCTGGAATCGATGGGCTTCAAGACCTTCGGCTTCGCCGGCGGCCGCGCCGACGTCTGGGAACCCGAGCAGGACGTCGATTGGGGATCGGAAACCAAATGGCTCGACGACGAGCGCTACTCCGGCGACCGCGAGCTTCGCGGCCATCTCGGGGCCGTGCAGATGGGCCTGATCTACGTCAATCCGGAAGGCCCGAACGGCAAGCCTGATCCGCTTGCCTCGGCACGCGACATCAGGGAAACCTTCGGCCGCATGGCGATGAATGACGAGGAGACAGTGGCGCTGATCGCCGGCGGCCACACCTTCGGCAAAACCCACGGCGCCGGCGATGCCTCGCTGGTTGGCGCCGAGCCGGAAGGCGCCGGCATCGAGGCGCAGGGCCTCGGCTGGTCGAGCAAGCACGCGTCGGGCATTGCCGGCGATGCCATCACTTCGGGGCTCGAGGTCACCTGGACCACGACGCCGACCAAATGGAGCAACAACTTCTTCGACAACCTGTTCAATTACGAATGGGAATTGACGAAAAGCCCGGCCGGCGCCCATCAGTGGACGCCTAAGGGCGGCGCAGGTGCCGGCACGGTGCCGGACGCGCATGATCCCTCCAAGCGCCGCGCGCCGGCCATGCTGACCACCGATCTCGCGCTGCGGGTCGACCCGGCTTACGAGAAGATCTCGCGGCGGTTCCACCAGAATCCGGATCAGTTCGCCGATGCCTTCGCCCGCGCCTGGTTCAAGCTCACCCATCGCGATATGGGCCCGGTCGTTCGCTACCTTGGCCCGCTCGTGCCGAAGGAGGAGCTGATCTGGCAGGATCCGATCCCGGCCGTCGACCATGAACTGGTCAGCGAACAGGATATCGCATCGCTGAAGGCCAAGATCCTGGCCTCGGGCCTGTCAGTTTCCGAACTGGTCTCGACCGCCTGGGCTTCGGCCTCGACGTTCAGGGGTTCCGACAAGCGCGGCGGCGCCAATGGCGCCCGTATTCGGCTGGCGCCGCAGAAGGACTGGGACGTCAACCAGCCTGCTGAATTGGCCAAGGTGCTTGCCACGCTCGAATCCATCCAGAAGGCGTTCAACGCGGCACAGACCGGCGGGAAAAAGATCTCGCTGGCCGATCTGATCGTGCTCGGCGGCGTCGCCGCGGTCGAGAAGGCGGCAAAGGATGGCGGCAACGAGGTGAAGGTGCCGTTCACGCCGGGCCGCATGGATGCCTCGCAGGAACAGACCGACGTCGCCTCCTTTGCCGCGCTTGAGCCGAAAGTCGACGGCTTCCGCAACTATGTCCGGGGGCCGCAGCCGATGTCGATCGAGGCGATGCTGGTCGACCGGGCACAGTTGCTGACGCTGACCGCGCCGGAGATGACGGTGCTGGTCGGCGGCCTGCGGGTGCTCGGCGCCAATACCGGCAAGTCCAGGCACGGCGTGTTCACCGACAGGCCGGGCACGCTGACGAACGACTTCTTCGTCAACCTGCTCAGCATGAACACGGTCTGGGATCCGGCCGCCGGTTCGGATGAGATCTACGAAGCGCGCGACCGCAAGACCAAGGCGGTCAGGTGGACCGGTACCCGCGCCGACCTTATCTTCGGCTCGCATGCGCAGCTGCGTGCGCTGTCTGAGGTGTACGGGTCCGCGGATGCCGGGCAGAAATTCGCCAGGGATTTCGTCGCGGCGTGGACCAAGGTGATGAACGCCGACCGGTTCGACATCGCTGCCTGATCCGAGCAAGGACTTCTCGACCCAAGAAAAAGGCGCGGGGCTTGGCCCCGCGCCTTTTTCTTGTCCAGGCTTCCGAAGTCAGTCCTTTTCGAAGACGCGCGCCTTGGCGACGACGCCGGCAATGGCGCCGCCGATCAGCGGCGCGACGATGAACAGCCAGAGCTGGCTGATCGCGGCGCCGCCCGAGAACAGCGCCGGGCCAATGGAACGGGCCGGATTGACCGATGTGCCGGTCACCGGGATCATGGCGAAGTGGATGCCCGCCAGCGTCAGGCCAATGACCAGTCCGGCGAAGGCCGTCGCATGCCTTTCCGCGGTAACGCCGAGGATCACGGTGACGAAGGTGAAGGTGCCGATCAGCTCCCACAGGAACGCGGAAGAGACGCCCCATTTCGTCTCGTCCCAGCCATTGGCGCCGAAGCCGCCAGTGTGTCCCCCGGCCTGGCCGGAGACGATGATCCACAGCGCCAGCGATGCCAGGATGGCGCCGATGATCTGCGCGATCCAGTAGGGGATGACGTCCTTGGCCGGCAACCGGCCGGCAAGGAACACGCCGAGTGTCACAGCCGGGTTGAGATGCGCGCCCGAAATGGGGCCGATCGCGTAAGCGGCCGCGATAAGGCCGATGCCGAAGGCCAGCCCGATGCCTTCCTGCCCGAGCGGCAGCGCGCCGCCGAAGCCACCCGTCACCACCGACGCGGTACCGATGAACACCAACAGAAATGTGCCTAGAACTTCCGCCAGATAAGTCTTCATTGCCATCTCCTCGTGACGATCCGCCGGTCCACGCTTTCCGCGCCGCGAATCATGGCGGCAAGAGTATTCCCAACCGAAAAACTTGGAAAGCTGAGCTGTCGCATCCCTACCGTGCTTGCAGCCGCCAGTTAAGAACATTAGAGAGCTTGCATCTATTGACGATCTGCTGTTGACCTCACCGAAGATTTACTGCTCGAGCGGTTTTCGCCGATCCCAACAGGCGGCTTGCCGTCGCGAGAGGGGGCGGGGTTCAATCTCACCGTGAAAGGCTCTAAGAGCAGACCGAGATGATGCGCTCGATTTGGTGGACTGAAGAATGCGACTAGGCGGACGGCTGGCTGCGGCCATCGAAGTGCTGGAAGACATTGGCCGGCGTCACCGGCCGGTGGCCGATGCGCTGAAGGACTGGGGCCTGTCGCACCGTTTCGCCGGCGGCGGCGATCGTGCGGCGATCGGCAACATCGTCTACGATGCGCTACGCCGCAAGCGCTCGGCAGGCTGGCTGCTGGGCGAGGACACGCCGCGCGCCATCGGCTTCGGCGCCCTGCTGCTCGAATGGGGCCAGACCGCGCGCTCGCTCAACGAAGCGCTCGACGGCGACAAATTCGCGCCGCCGCTGCTGACGGCTACCGAACTCCAGGCAACCGGAGAGCGGCGGGTTGCCGACGCGCCGCCCGCGGTGCGCGCCGACATACCGGATTGGTGCGAGCCGCTTCTGCAACGCGCCTTTGGCGAGGCCTGGGTCGAGGAGGGCGCGGCGCTCGCCACCCGCCCGCCGCTCGACATCCGCGTCAACACTTTGCAGGCCGATCGGGCCAAAGTGCTGGCGGAACTTGCCGAAACCGGCGCCAAGGCAGCCCAAATCGCCCCCCAAGGCATCCGCATACCGCCGATCGACGGCGACGGCCGGCATCCCAACGTGCAGGCCGAGCCGGCTTTCCAGAAGGGCTGGTTCGAAGTCCAGGACGAGGGATCGCAAATCGCCGCCGCTCTTGCCGGCGCCGAGCCTGGAATGCAGGTGCTCGATTTCTGCGCCGGCGCCGGCGGCAAGACGCTGGCGCTGTCGGCGGCGATGGGCAATACGGGTCAGGTCTTCGCCCATGATGCCGAGAAGGCGCGCCTGGCGCCGATCTTCGACCGCATCCGCCGCTCGGAAAACCGCAACGTGCAGATCGTCACCAAGCCGGCGGAATTGTCGCCGCTCACTGGCCATATGGACCTCGTCCTGGTCGACGCGCCTTGCACCGGCAGCGGCACCTGGCGGCGGCGCCCGGATGCCAAATGGCGGCTGACGCAAAGGCAGCTCGACGCCCGCAAGGGCGAGCAGATGGCGATCCTCGATGCCGCAAGCAGCTTCGTCAAGCCGGGTGGCCTGCTAGTCTACGTCACCTGTTCGGTGTTCGACGAGGAGAATGGCGACCAGGTCGCAGCGTTTTGCCAGCGCAATGGCGGTTTTGCCCCGGTCGACCATCGCCGGCTCTGGGACAGCCGTTTTCCCGGCCATGAAACGGCGATGCGGCTCGGCGCGCTGGGCGGTATCTGCCTGTCGCCGGGACTGAGCGGCACCGACGGTTTCTACATCTGCGCGCTGCGTAGGGCTTCCTGAATGGAGCGGAAAGCGGAGCCGTCCTGCGCGCCCTCGAGACCAAATTGCTGCAGTGCAGCATTGGATGATTGCTTGCCGCTCACGCCTCTGCAATAAGCTTTTCCGGCAAAGGTGAAAGCAGCGACGGCCATGGCAGCAAAGATCGTACCCGCTCCGGACTATGAGGACCGCGTCAGGGCGTCCTTCGCGCGCCAGCAGGCGATGGCGACCATCGGCGCCGAATTGACACTGGTGACGCCCGGCATTATCGAAATCGAGATGCCCTATTCGGCCGCACTCACCCAGCAGCACGGTTTCCTGCATGCCGGCGTCATCTCGACCGCGCTGGACTCGGCCTGCGGCTATGCGGCCTTCTCGCTGATGCCGGAGAATTCCGGGGTGCTGACCATCGAATTCAAGGTCAATCTGCTGGCGCCGGGCAGGGGTGAGCGCTTCCTGTTCCGCGGCTCGGTGACCAAGCCCGGCCGCACCATCATCGTCGCCGACGGCCAGGCCTATGCCTTCGCCGCCGACGGCGAAGCCAAGTTGATCGCCACCATGACCGGCACCATGATGACGATGGTGGGCCGCGACGGGATTGCTGGGTGAGTGGCCGGTTCGCCGCAGGCGAATTCATCGTGCCAGTGGCACGATGAAAGGCCACGAACGCCGGGAGCTGCCGCAGGCAGCGGGTCCCGGCGAGCAGGCGGTGAAGACTGCAGGACAGGGAGGAGTAAATCATCATGACCGACAAAGTGTCGCGCCTGTCCGGCAAGGATGTCCTCTTCGTCATGGCGGCGCAGGCCGAATACGGGCCGCATCTACAGCGGCTGTTCACGCCGCTGATGACCGGTGTCGGCCCGGTCGAGGCAGCCGTCCGGCTTGGCGCCGAATTGTCCTGGCTGAAGTCGCAAGATGCGCTGCCGGACCTCGTCGTGTCGCTCGGCTCCGCCGGTAGCCGGACCTTGGAGCAGACGGAGATCTACCAGGCCATCTCGGTCAGCTATCGTGACATCGACGCCTCGCCGCTCGGCTTTGAGAAAGGCGCGACGCCGTTCCTCGACCTGCCGGTTACGGTGCCGCTGCCGTTGCGCATCCCGGGCATAAAGGAGGCGACGCTGTCGACGGGCGGCGCAATCATCACCGGCGCGGCCTTTGACGCCATCGCGGCAGACATGGTCGACATGGAGACCTTCGCCTGCCTGCGCGCCTGCCAACTGTTCGAGGTGCCCCTGATTGGGCTGCGCGGCATTTCCGACGGCGCGGCTGATTTCAGGCATGTCGGCGACTGGACCGAATATCTGCACGTCATCGACGAAAAGCTGGCGGATGCCGTCATGCGCCTCGAACAGGCTATCGGCGCGGGCTTGCTTCGGACGGGTTCTCCTGGTGACGTGGCGGGACCGGTCTGAAAGTCAGGCTCGCAACCCATTGCGCCGACTCGTTTCTTTCTCTAAACGCTCGCCATGAAAACAGCCAATCAACCCGACACCGTCCTGATTGTCGATTTCGGCAGCCAGTTCACCCAGCTCATTGCCCGCCGCATCCGCGAGGCCGGCGTGTTTTCCGAGATCGTGCCGTTCCAGTCGGCCGAGGCGGCATTCAAGCGCATCAATCCAAAAGCCGTGATCCTGTCCGGCGGTCCGGCCTCGACCACGGATATCGGCAGTCCGCGGGCGCCGCAGATCGTCTTCGAGGCCGGCGTGCCGGTGCTCGGCATCTGCTATGGCCAGATGGCCATGTGCGTGCAGATGGGCGGCGTTGCCGAAAGCTCCAATCATCGCGAATTCGGCCGCGCCTTCGTCGAGATCGAGAAGGAAAGTCCGCTGTTCGAGGGCCTCTGGGCAATCGGCCAGCGTCACCAGGTGTGGATGAGCCATGGCGACCGCGTCATCTCCTTGCCCAAGGGGTTCGAGGTGTTCGGCAAGTCGGAAGGCTCGCCCTTCGCCATCTTCGGCAATGTCGAGCGCAAGATGTATGGCATCATGTTCCATCCGGAAGTGGTGCATACGCCCGACGGCGCCCGGCTGCTCAGGAATTTCGTCCACAACATCGCCGGCATCGAGGGCGACTGGACGATGCGCGCCTACCGCGAGCACGCGGTCGAGGCGATCCGCAAGCAGGTCGGCAAGGGCAAGGTCATCTGCGCGCTCTCGGGCGGGGTCGACTCCTCGGTCGCCGCGCTGCTCATCCACGAGGCCGTCGGTGACCAGCTCACTTGCATCCTCGTCGACCATGGCCTGATGCGCAAAGACGAGGCCGCCGGCGTCGTTTCGATGTTCCGCGAACATTACAATTTGCCGCTCATTCTGGTGAACGCGTCGGATCGCTTCATCGGTGCGCTCGAAGGCGAGGCGGATCCCGAGAAGAAACGCAAGACCATTGGCCGGCTCTTCATCGAGGTGTTCGAGGAAGAGGCCAAGAAACTCGGTGGCGCCGATTTCCTGGCGCAAGGCACGCTCTATCCCGACGTCATCGAAAGCGTCTCCTTCACCGGTGGCCCGTCGGTGACGATCAAGTCGCACCACAATGTCGGCGGCCTGCCCGAGCGCATGAACATGAAGCTGGTCGAGCCGCTGCGCGAACTGTTCAAGGACGAGGTCCGCGCACTCGGCAAGGAACTCGGCCTGCCCGAGAGTTTCATCGGCCGCCACCCGTTCCCGGGCCCGGGTCTTGCCATACGCTGCCCCGGCGGCATCACGCGCGAGAAGCTGGAGATCCTGCGCGAAGCCGACGCCATCTATCTCGACGAGATCCGCAAGGCCGGCCTCTATGACGCCATCTGGCAGGCCTTCGCCGTGCTCTTGCCGGTGCAGACGGTCGGCGTCATGGGCGACGGCCGCACCTACGAATTCGTCTGCGCGCTGCGCGCCGTCACCTCGGTCGACGGCATGACGGCAGATTTCTATCACTACGACATGGCCTTCCTGGGCGCCGCCGCCACCCGCATCATCAACGAGGTCCGCGGCATCAACCGCGTGGTCTATGATGTGACGTCGAAGCCGCCGGGAACAATTGAGTGGGAGTGATTCAGGCCCACTCAAACGCCGCCGAAAATACGCCAATCCGCGACGTAACTGTCTGATAACAAATATAAATCCTATCTGGGGCAATCAGCCACAATCGGTGCGCAGAGAAGATCGCCAACCCCGGCTGATGACGCGAACGACGTCTTTGCGCCGTATATCAGTCGAACAGACTTGCTCTGCAAACTTCTGAAAGGGGACATTTGTCCCTGATCGCAGCATAGCAGCATATGACCCTGGCAGTTGCATTGGCCCCTCGAACGCAAGGTCGGCTTTCTAGCCTAAGGCCATCCCGAACGCGGCAGATCCGCTATCGACCGGGTGTTCTCACGCCTCCTGTCTGGCGTGGATATCGGCTCCACCGGGGCCGAAAGCGTGCCGCGCCAAGCACGCGCACTCAGGCCTCTAGTGGTCGAAACGCTTCATCCAAGCAAAGGAATCGGTAGTGGGGCGATATTCGGCGCCGAATGCGCCATCATAGCCGGCGTCCGCGATTGCGCGCAGGAGCCAGCCATAGTCCACCTCGCCGTGATCGGGCTCGCTACGATCCGGTACGGCGGCGAATTGGATATGGCCGATTTTGTCGGAAAATTGCCTTACCGAGTTAAGCAAATCGCCTTGAATGATCTGCATGTGATAGCAGTCGAACATTACCTTTACCGCACCGTCTGTCGCATCGATCACACGCAATGCGGTGGAAAGGTCGGAGAGGAAATAGCCCGGCGCATCGCGCGGGTTCAGGGGCTCGATCAATATGCCGATGTTGTGCCGTGCCGCCGCCTTCGAAGCGTACCGCAAATTGCCGGTGAACGTCGCGAAGGCTTCGTCGCCGATTGCCTTTCCTGCCATCACATGGATGTTGCGGCAGCCTGTTACGGCTGCCCATTGAACCGCCTGGTCGATCGCCGCGCGCGCTTCCGTTTCACGGCCCGGCAGCGCGGAGAGACCGAAATCACCCGCCCCAACATCCCCCCGGGCCGTGTTGATGCCAAGCAGCGGAAGACCGGTTTCGGCGAGCAGCGCCGCGACCACCGATGCGTCGGTATCGTACGGCCAATGCATCTCGACCGCCGCGAAACCGCGCCGCTTGGCCGAGCGGATCGCATCCGGAAGCGATAGGTCACGAAAGAGAAATCCCAGATTGGCCGAAAGTTGCATCAGTCGTCCCACTCCACGTCAAAGTGTTCCACCAACTCGCGAATTTGCGGAACCGCGAGGATCCTGGGCCGCAAGCCCTGGGTGAGAAGCGTGAGCTTGGCCGTTTCCTCAAGTTCCTCCATCGCGTAGGCGGCGGCTTCGAGATCCTTGCCGGCGACGACGGGTCCGTGGTGGGCCAGCAATACGGCCGACCGTTTCCCGGCGAGTCCGCGCACGGCGTCTCCCATCGCCGGATCGCCGGGCCGGATGTAGGGCAGCAGTTTCACCTTTCCCAGCCGCATGATCGAATAGGCCGTCAGCGGCTTGAAGACGCTGTCGGGATCGATGTCGGGCAGAAGCGAAACCGCGACGGAATGGGTCGAATGAAGATGGACGACCGCTCCGGTGCGCGCGCCGCGTGTCTCGTAGAACGCCTGATGCAGCGGCATCTCCTTCGTCGGCTTGTCGCCGTCCAGGAACCGTCCCTCGGCGTCGAAGAGCGACAGGCGGGCGGGGTCGAGCGCGCCAAAGGACGATCCTGTCGGCGTGACGAGCAGCCGACCGTCGCCGAGGCGGGCGGAGATGTTCCCCGAGCTTCCCGCAGTGAGGCCGCGCGCGAACATGGACGCAGCGATGCTGCACATCTGATCCCTGAGTCTTGTTTCATCGCTCATCGTAGAACGCCTCCCGTAAGGACGTCGGCTGCCTTTTCGAAGAACCCGGCCGAACCGAAATTGCCCGATTTAAGGGCGAGCACCATATCCGGGTCACGGGCCTTCAACGCCGGAACACCGGGGTCGATCTCGGGTCCGATCTCGAATGACGAAATGTTGAGCGCTGATACGACGGCCCCCGATGTCTCGCCGCCCGCCGTAACCAGCCGGCGTACGCCACGCGCCGAAAGCTGACGCGCCAGTTCGCCGAAAAAACCTTCAACCGCCGTCGCGACGCGCTCCTTCCCGTAGCGGTTCTGTGCGGCGGCGACGGCTTCGGGCTCGGCCGACGAGAACACCAGTGGCAAGCCGTGGTGCTGGCGGTCGATCGCCCACTCGGCATATTCAACAGGATTGGCCGTGCCGTCCACGACTGCATCCACCTCCACAACGCGCGTCGGATGGCTTTTCCGGTGCTCGGCAATCTGGCGCCGGCTCATGGTCGAGCACGAACCGCAAAGCGCGGCCGCCGGCCCCTGTATTCCCATCCAATGCGTGGCCGCCGTGCCGATCAACCCGGCCCGACGAAAGTTGGCCGGAAGTCCAAGGGCGATTCCCGAACCGCCGCTGAGCAGGATATCCGCTTCGGCAGCCTCGCCAATGGCGACAAGATCCTTGTCCAGAATGGCATCGACCACGACGTAGCGAGAGCCGCTGGCAGATGCCGCCTCCAGAGCATCCCTGATCGGGAGGGGGCCTCCCGCTACGACATCGTAGGGGACATGGCCGATCCCGCGCGCGGTCTGTCGCGCAAGCCAACGCCGCAGATCGGGATCCGTCATCGGCGTAAGCGGATGTTTCTCCATGCCGGATTCACTCAACAGCCGATCGTTGACGAAAAGATGCCCCTGGTAGATCGACCGGCCGGTTGCGGGAAACGCCGGACAGACGATCGCGCGTGCCGCTCCCAACGCGTCGCCAAGAGCGTCCAGCACGGGACCGATATTGCCTTCGGGCGTCGAGTCGAATGTCGAGCAGTACTTGAACAGATATTGGCGGCAGCCTTGGCGTCGAAGCCACTCCAACGCCGCGAGCGACTGCTTCACCGCCTCCGAGGCGGATATCGTTCTGGTCTTCAGGGCAACGACGCCCGCGTCGACCGAGCGGTCGGAGGCGGTGTTGGGAACGCCGTTGTACTGGACCGTGCGCATGCCCCCCTTGGCAAGCGTGTTGGCCAGGTCGGAAGACCCGGTGAAATCATCGCCTATGCAGCCCAGAAGCATCGGAATTTCCCAGTTTCAACTTTCACGGAACTTTGGCGACCATGCCCTAACGGTTAAGGGATGGTCTTCGGGGCGTCGTCCGCCAGGTAAACCGCGATCAGTTCGTCGACCGTGCTTTCGGCCACAAAGCCCAGACTGGTGGCCAGCCTGGGCGTGAAGGATTTCGGCCACCCGGCAATAATGGCCTCGATCGCCTCGTCCGGCGTGCGGTCTATCAACGCCTCGGCTTCGGCCCCTGCCACGCGGCGGAGCGCGGCAATCTGGTCGGAGACCGTGGCCGCGACACCCGGCATGTTCAGCGTGCGCCGGGCGCCCAGCGCGGATGTATCGAGCATCGCGGCATGGATGAGGAAGGCTACCGCCGAGCGCGGGCTCGCCAGCCAATGCTTGACGGTCTCCTTCACCGGCAGCACGGAGCGCTGCCCGGCGAGTGGCTCGCGCAGGATGCCGGAGAAGAAGCCCGAGGCTGCCGCGTTGGGAGTGCCGGGCCGAATGACGATCGTCGGCAGGCGTATCCCGACGCCGTCGAGGAAGCCGCGGCGCGAGTAGTCGGCCAGCAACAGCTCGGATATCGCCTTCTGGGTGCCGTAGCTGGTCAGCGGGGCAAGGATGTAGTCGTCGGGAATAGGGTCGGGCAGAGGCGCGCCATAGACAGCAACCGAGGAGGTGAACACCAGCCTGGGGATATATTTCCGCCGGGTTCCTTCCAGCCGGATCGCCTCGAAAAGAGCGCGCGTGCCGTCCATATTGATGCGATAGCCCTTCTCGAAATCGCGTTCCGCTTCGCCGGACACGATGGCCGCGAGATGGAAGATCACATCCGCGCGGCGCGCGGCCAGATCCTGCGCTGCGCCGGGAGCGGAAATATCGGCGGCAATGGCTTCGACAAAACCTATGTCACCGGTTGGCACCGGCGGCTTCGTCACGTCCGCCAGCGTCATCCGGTCGATCTTTCGATCTCCAAGCGATGCTGTCCGCGAAAGCTCGGCCGCGAGTTTGCGGCCGATCATTCCACCAGCGCCGATGATGAGTATATGCATGGATGCTCCGTTCTCTTCCGGGACTGGTTTGTGATGCCGCTTCAGACCTGCCTGAGCGCGCGCACGACTGCGTAGGCTTCGAGCGACAGGGTTTGCGTTCCGTCATGCGTCAGCCGATCGAGCAGATCCGGTTGGCGCGATGCCGCGACGAAAGATGAGGCGTCAAGAATTGCAGCGCGCGCGAAGCCTTCGGGGAGGCGCACCTCCAGCGCGTTGGGCGAGGGGTTGCATAACCACAGCTCGGTGCCTTTTTCGGTAACCGCCGCGATCCCTCGCACTGCGCCAGGGACCGACGATCGCAGCGGACGGAGCGGGCAGCCTTTGAGCTTCGCCAGGCCTCGCACGATGTGCCAGACAGGATAGAGCTCGCCCTTGCCTTCGAACCAGGGCTGCGGAAACGACGTCGGCACGGAGAGGACGCCGAACGGGCCGACCGCGGCGCCGAGCGCGATGGCCGCCGCGCCGCCTTCCGCGAAGGCGGCGAAGTAGCCGAGGTTCCAGGCCGCTCCCATGACGCCCCGCTGGCGCGGATCATTGAAATTGACCGCCTGCCGGATGTTGGCGGGATTGGCGACCGGCGCTTCACCATAGGGATTGTCGCGCAACCCGATTGCGGACGGCCCAACGGAATATGGGCGGCCCTTGGCGATCGCCGGCACGGTCCTGGCAATATGCGGCAGGCATTCGAGCGTCTCCATCAAGGAGCGGTCGTCACCAGCGTGGAAGATCGCCGCCGTCGTGAATGTCACGAGGTCTATAGCCTCGGCCGGGGGACGTTTGCGGTTGAGCTCGGTGAAGAAGCTGAACATGCCTCCGCCGATGCGAGATCCGGGGAAGGCCGCGCGCGCGGCCGTATAGAGCTTCGCCGCATCCGGCGCTGGCGGCCAGATGCTGCCGGGCAGCGTGCATTTGAGATCGGGTGCGGGCGACACCAGAACCGTCGTGAAGCGATGATCGAGCCTCGCGGCCATCTTGCCCAGGGAGTCGATTTCCGCCGCGGCGCCAGCATCGTCGACGTGCTCGACCACGGCTTCGAGCCAGGGTTGAGCGCCCATTGCGACGGCGACCTCGACCTGCCTCGCCAGCGTTTCGGCATCATGGCCGCGCCGCGGATCGTGATGGCAGATAACATGGGCAACGCCGAGCTGGTGCAGCGTGTCGAGATGCCGCAATGCGGCCGAAGCATCCTCGGGCTGGAGCCCGATGCCGAGAGGGGGCATTGCGTCCGCCGCCTCGCCGAGCGTCAGGGCGGCGATGCCTCCCGCCTGACGCGACGGACCCTTGGGAGAGCCCTTGACGGTCAGGGTGATCTTCTGTTCGACGACCTCGCCGGGCTCGATCCTGTACGGCCAGGGCAGAGCGAGGGGACGAACATAGGTCTTGTAGGAGGCGTCGGTCCAGTTCCGCTGGTCCTCCATCTCGAACGCGTCGCCCTCCATAAGGCAGCTGACCTCCAGCCCGCCGGGAGTACGGTGCGAGATTTCACGCAGATCCATCATCGGCTGCACCGGATCGATCTCCACAGGAAACCGTGTCTCGACCCTCTCGCCGCTTGTGTGCGTGATCGTGGCGGCCGCGCCGCTTATGCCCTCTATGGGATGCAGGACGACAAAGCCGGTCCGGTTCGTGAGAAGCCCGGTCGGCGTGGTTCCGCGAGCCGAATAGGTCAGAACGCCTGCCGCGGTACCAGCGATGCCCACGTCATAGCCGAAGGTCTCGCCTTTGCTGGCAACGCTTGCGCGATAGGCCACATGAAAGCGATCGTCGTCCTTTTCGACGACCAGGTCGGTGATCTTCGGAATGAGCGTCGCCCAGTCCTTGTCGCGGACCACGAACGAGATTGCGCGGATCACCTCTTCGCCATGCATGCGGCAGTCGCGCAGGTTCGCGCCGTCGAAAAGCACGCTGAGGGGCCCGGCGCTCAGTAGCCGCTCCTCTGCCGGTAGTTCTTCCGTGCCGTAGAGGCGGACGGCTCGGGAAGGATCGGACTGTGCCATAGGATTCTCCCGGTCTCAAACGCGGCGCGATTTCCAGGTGATGAGGCGCTCGGCCAGCAAGGCGAGGATGATGATGGCGCCGATGGCGGTCCCCTGCCAGAACGGCGAGACGCCGAGCAGGTTGAGGCCATTGCGGATCATCACCATGATCAGAACCCCCATCAGCGTGCCGAATATCGTGCCTCGTCCGCCGTAGAGGCTCGCGCCACCGATGACCACGGCCGCGATGGCGTCGAGTTCAAGCTGGTTCCCCCCGATCGGGTCAGCCGACATGATCTGCGCCAGCGAAAAGGTCATCGCCGTCGCCGAAAGGGCACCGGACGCCACGTAGGGAAAGATCGAGTAGAAGAGGGTGTTGAGGCCGGCCGCCCGGGCGGCTTCGATGTTCGAGCCGACCGCGTAGATGGTTCGCCCGCCCTTGGAATATGTCAGCCACGCCCAGGTGGCGAGGTAGAGCGCGATGAGGAAGATGACGTTGGCGGGGATGCCCAGCAGGTTCGTGTAGACGATATTCTGCAGCCCTATGGGCAGTCCCGAAATCGAGCGCTGTCCCGACACGATATAGGCGAGACTGCGCCCCATCGCCATGACCCCGAGCGTCACCACGAAGGGCGCCAGGCCGAACACTGCGATGAGAACGCCGGAGAAAAGCCCAATCAGGGCGCCGCAACCTATGGCGAGCGCGATCGCCACCGGAATGGGGAATTCCTTCAGGAGTAGGGCGAGGATGATGCCGGTCACGCCCGCGACCGACCCGACGGAAAGGTCGATGCCGCCAGTCAGGATCACCAGGGTCATGCCGACGGCAACTATGCCAAGCACCACCGATTGGTCGAGTATGTTGAACATGTTCCGCTCGGTGAAGAAGTGCGGCGAGATGAACGACAGGATCACCGCAAGCACCATGGCGAGGCAGAGCATCCGGAACTCAAGCGTGCTGGCGAATCTGGGCATCGCAAAGGATCGTGTGGGCGCGTTCATGCGTCGATCTTTTCGTCTTGAGGTGTATCGAACAGGCCGGCGATCCGGGCCGACAGGGCCCCGGCGTCCGGCAGCCTGGAGCCGGCCGGCAGGCTGAGCCCGATCCATCCCAGATCGTGCCCTCGGCGATTGGACAGTGGTGCAAGCAAGGTAGAGCGGCCGTCATTCTCGGTCACGATGCCGGGTTGACGCCTTCCAAGCGCGAGGGGGATTGCCGTCTCCTGCGCAAGATAGACATGCCCGGCCGCGAGTCCCATCGTTGCACCCGGCGTACCCTCGGCGAGGGCGAGGCAGACAAACCGGTCGTCATCGATCAGCCCCCAGAATGCCGTGCCGCCATGGCCGGCGACAAGATCGCGCAGGAATGCCGTGTTGCGCTCGGCTGAGCTTCGGGGCGCGGCGAGCAGCGTCAGGCTCTCTTCGCTCAGTCGCGAGGCGGGCAGGTCGGCGATGGTATAGCCGTCACTCACCACGACGACCCGCTCGCAGATCCCCAGTAATTCCTGGAAATCCGAGGAGATCACGACTACGGCTATCCCCCTTTCGGCCACCTCGCGCAGCAGTTCGTAGATTGCCTGGCGTGTCCCTATGTCGACGCCTTTCGTAGGCTCGTCGAGGATGAGCACTTCGGGCTCGATCAGCAGCCAGCGCGCGATAATGATCTTCTGCTGCATGCCGCCGGAGAAGTGCAGAAGGTTTGCATCCATGCGGTCGGTCGGAAGGTCGAGACGCGAAATCAGCTCGCTGGCCTGCTTGCGGCGCGCCGAATGGCCTCGCCCGAAACCCCTGTGCTTGCCCATCTGGGCGAGGAAGAGATTTTCGCCGACCGTCATGTCGGGCACGATGTTCTGGGCCCGCCGGTCCTCGGCGACCATTCCGAGACCGGCGCGGATTGCCGCGATAGGGCTGTTGGGGGCAATCTCCTTGCCGCCGACAAGGACGCGCCCGCGGCTGCGGTGGCGCAGTCCGAATATCGCTTCGGCGCTCTCCGAGCGTCCAGCTCCGACAAGCCCGCCGAGGCCGAGAATTTCACCCCTGCGCACCGTGAACGAGACGTCACGCACGAAAGGCGGGGCTTTGAGCCCAATTACCTCCAGAGCCACCGGCTGCTCGTTAGTGGTCACTCGCGAGACGGCCTTTCGATACACATTTCCGATGTCGCGTCCCACCATGTGGCGGATGACGTCGGCCTGCGTGAGCCCCGCCGTAGGCACGCTTTCGGCCACGGTCTTGCCCTCGCGCAGGATTGTGACGCGATCGGTGACTGCGAAGACCTCCTCAAGCCGATGCGACACGAAGGCGAGTGCCTTCCCGCTGTTTTTCAGCCGTCCCATAATCTCGAACAGCCGGTCAACCTCGATCGGCGAGAGGGAGGCCGTCGGCTCGTCGAAGATGACAAGATCGGCGTTGAGGGCCAGCGCCTTGGCTATTTCGACGAGTTGGCGTTGCGCTGCCGAGAGCCGGCGCACCTCGATGTCGAGTGGCAGTACGTGGTCGTGGCCAAGTTCCGACAGGATGGTCTGCGCCCTGTGTCGCAACTGGCTGAAAGACAGACGGCCCGGCATCGCGTAGCTGGGTAGGAAGATATTCTCCAGCACGCTCATGTCGGGCGCCAGACTGGTTTCCTGTGCCACGAGGGCAATGCCGGAACGCAGCGCGTCGCGCGCGGATCCGACGGTCAAGGGAGCACCCTTGAAGAGTATCTCGCCCGATGAAGGCGGCAGGTGTCCGCAAACGATCCGTGACAGCGTCGATTTTCCCGCGCCGTTCGCGCCCAGCAATCCGCAGATCTCGTACCGGCAGAGCGCTATCGACGCGTTGCTGAGCGCGTAGGCGTTCCCAAACAGGCGGGTGACGCCACGAGCCACGAGAAGCGGCTCGGGAATCTTGCTGCTGTCTACCATCCGAGGACACACTCCAAGTGGTACGAATAAAGCGTCCGGGGGAGGGTGCCCCCGGACGGCCTATGTCGGCCAGGCCCCGATTACATCTCGTTGGCGAAGACCGTTTCCTTGATGGTTGGAAGCTCCTGCTCGATGTTCTTGCTGGTCACGATCTTGATCGGCACGAGGATTTTCTTTTCGGGAGTCTTGCCGCCGAGATGGTCGACCATCGCGCGTCCCGATTCCTGCCCCATCAGATATGGCTGCTGCATGCCCGAAACGACCAGTTCGCCCGACTGCAGCAACGGCACGAATTCCGGCACGCCGTCGAATCCGGCAACCAGCACGTCGCCGGTGAGGCGGGCCGCCTTGATTGCCTGCAACGCGCCCAGCGTCGGGCCGTCGGTCTGGACGAAGAGGCCCTTCATGTCCGGATTCGCGGTCGTCATATCCTGCGTGAACTTGAAGGTTTCGTCCGCGGTGTAGGTCTGCATCTGCTGCAGCCCGGCTTCCTTGGTGATGCCAGCCTCTGTCATCGCGTCCTTGAAGCCCTTGGTGCGGGCCTGGCCGTTGAGGCGGGCCTGGCTGATGCCGACAATGCCCACGCTGCCGTCCTGCTTGCCGGCGGCCTTCATTGCCTCGGCCAGCGCTTTGCCGACGCCGTTCGCGCCCTGATAATTGTCAGAGATGATGAAGGACACATAGTCGCCGCTGTCCGTGCCGATGTCGGCGATGACCACGGGAATGTTTGCCTGCTTGGCGAGATCGAGCACGGCCGGCGCGGTTGAACTGTCTGTCGGAGAGATGATGATCCCGGCGACGCCGCGGGCGATCGCGTCCTTGGCATTTTTAAGCTGGGTCTGGGCATTGTTGCCCGAATCCAGCGCCTGATAGGTGTAGCCTCCCTTGGTTGCGACATTCTCGATGCCCTTGGAGAGGTATCGCCAGAAGGCAAGATCAAGGCCTGGAGTCAGATAGACCAACTCCTTGGATTCGGCGAGAGCGGCGGTCGCCGTCCCGGCAATGCCGGTCAGCGCGACAACGCCCGCGAGGGCTGCGGTGGCAAAAAGGCGTCTTGTCAGCATGGGAACTCCTCCTGTTGTGCTGCATGGTTGCCCGGCAATCCGCCCCTATTCTTATCCCTTTCGAGCGGATTGCGTTAAAAGCTGCTTGGTCGTGGTGTAGATGCGTGTTTCGTGGACCGCGAAGGCCCTTGCGGCCGCCTCGGAATCGCGCGCCTCAAGTCCCGCAAGAATGGCACGGTGATCGGCGATGCTCGTTGCGATGCTTGAAGGCTGGGCGACTGCTCGCCGCCGATGGTCGAGAAGGTAGGAATAGAGATCGGCGGCGATATCCGCCAGCGCGGCATTGCCGCCCGCCCGATAGATGGCCGTGTGAAATTCGCGATCGCAAATGAGGAAGCGAACGGGATCGTCGATCGCCGCTTCCTGCGCCTCGATCGATTTTTGCAGGGTCTCGAGCGTCGCGGCTTCAACCCGGACGGCCGCGGCCCGCGCCACCTGATCTTCGATCAGCAACCGCGCCTCATGCACGTCGTCAAGACTGTACCTGGAAATGTCGCGATAGCGGGCCGATTGGACCGCGAGTTCCCCGACTTCCGTCGAGGCCACCACTGTCCGCGTGCCTTGGGCGACGGAAAGGATGCCCTTTGTGGAAAGGATTAGGATCGCACCGCGCACCGTCTCGCGGCTTACCGACAAAGCGCGCGCAAGTTCACGCTCGCTTGGCAACGGGTCCCCCACGTCAAGAATGCCGGTCGCAATGAATGTCGCGATCTTCTGGACGACGAAGTCCTTCATCGAATGCTTCGGCACGCCGCCAAGCGCACTCCCGTCGTCGGTCAGAATCGCTCGTAGGTCCATCCGTCCTTACATCCGAAGAGGTCTAGTGGTCCGGTATATGTACCAGTAGGCCTGCTTCAGCTGTGCGTCAATAGCGAGACGCGGCCGTCAAATCTCGGCTGACAAGAGATATTGCTTTGGGAGCGGTGAGAACGTTCTCAGCCCGCATACTCTCCGGCACAGCTTCGCCACTCACCTGCTTGAGCAGGATGTCGACATCAGCGTCATCCAGGTGCTGCTCGGGCACAGCAAGCTCGAACGACAGCGTTCACCGGCGGAGCGGGAGTCTTCCTTCCATCGATTTCGGGCTGCTCTTGTTCTAACCCTAATACGGCCAATTTCCGGATAAATCGATATGAACGCCCGATACTCGTGATGGATAGGAGTGGCGGGACCATGCTAGCCACGAGGCAGACAGACCGCAGGCCTGTCGTGCTTCACTCCAGCTTAAGCGCTTCGGCTCATATCGAAGGTCGCTGCCGGATGGCGTGAGGGTTATCCGAAAGGGAGAGTTTCGATGTCTGGACACGGGTATGAGGGTGGGCGGCTCGATCTCCCCTTCGTTGGGCTTAGCACCTTCGGTAAACGGCCGATCTGCCTTGATTGGGACCAGATCGACGCGGATGTCGCCGTGCTGGGTGTGCCCTTCGACATGGGGACCCAGTACCGCTCCGGTGCACGTTTCGGCCCCCGCGCCATCCGCGAGGCCTCGACGCTGTTTTCCTTCGGTCATGCCGGCGCTTACGACCATGAGGACGACCAGATCTATCTGCCGCTCGACAAGGTGCGGATCGTCGATATAGGCGACGCAGATATCGTGCATACCGATACCGTGGCCAGCCACGCGAATACGGAAATGGCGGTCCGCAAGATTCTTGAACGCGGAGCGCTGCCCGTCGTTCTGGGCGGCGACCATGCCATCAACATTCCCTGCGTCAGGGCGTTCAGCGAACATGGCCCCATTCACATCGTGCAGATCGATGCGCATCTCGACTTTGTCGACGTGCGTCATGGCGTGCGCGAAGGACACGGCAATCCGATGCGCCGCGCGGCCGAACAGTCGCATGTCAGCGGCCTCAGCCAGATCGGCATCCGCAACGTCTCCTCGACCGCCCGCGACGGTTACGAGGATGCGCGCCAACGCGGCTCGACGATCCTTTCCGTCCGCCAGGCGCGCAAGCTCGGCGTCGAAGGTGTTCTGGCGACCATTCCGGAAGGCGTACGTTACTATGTGACGATCGACATCGACGGTTTCGATCCGTCGATTGCGCCGGGCACTGGCACGCCTAGCCATGGCGGCTTCCTGTATTATGAAGTAATGGAAATGCTCCGGGGCCTTGTGAAGCGCGGCGACGTCGTCGGCATCGACCTCGTCGAGGTGGCCCCGGCTTACGACCCTTCGGGCATCACCGGCTTTCTCGCAGCACAGGTACTCCTGAACTTTCTCGGCTATATCTTTGTCGAACACGGAGCGCGCGGACGCTGAACGAAAGGAATTCAACGATGTCAACGAACGCAAGTAACGGTCAGGTTCACGTCATTCCTGCCCGCAAGGGCGTGGCGACGCGCGTTGCCCAAGGCCAGGTGATCACCGTCATCAACACCCACGGCACCCAGGTGGTGGACACCTGGGCCTTCTGCGCCGACGATATCGCGGAATTCATGTCGATGGAGCACAGTCGTGGAGCCATGCTCAAGGTGAACCCGAAGAACGGCGACACGCTGTGCAGCAACAGGCGGCGTCCGATGCTGACCCTGATACAGGACACGTCGGGTGGCGTGCACGATACGCTGATCGCCGCCTGCGACCGCTATCGCTACCAGCAGTTGGGCCATGTCGGGCACCATGACAACTGCACCGACAATCTGGCGACGGCCCTCGGCGCGGTCGGGCTCACGCCACCCGAAACCCCTTCGCCGCTCAACCTGTTCATGAACATTCCCGTCGGCGAAGACGGTTCGGTCACCTTCGAGGCACCGGTGGCGGGACCGGGCTCCTATGTGTCGATGTGCGCGGAAATGGATTTGATCGTCGCGTTCTCAGCCTGCCCGCAGGACCTCATTCCGGTAAACGGTCAAGGCTGCGTTCCAACCGAAGCGCATTATCGGATCGACGCCAAGGCGCCGCGCCTTTAAAGCGCAGCCCTGCATCCAGACCATTGATCCCGAAAAAGCGGCTCCCGCTTTTCGGGATCAATGCATAAAGGAGTTTTTACATGCCGCGTACCTTGGGCATCTTGTTTTTTGCGTCGGCGGCTTGCCCTTTTCCGGCCGATTTTTCGGCACTCCCCACCCTTTTGCGCAGTTCCTGAAAAAAAATCCTCTGCGACAGCGACGCTTTCTTGTGCTTTGGCGCGATGATGACGAAGGGCGAGCGGATCTGCGCCTCGGGAATAAGCAGCGCCTTAAGCCGGTTGTTCTGTCTAAACGTGACGGTCATGTGATCCGGCAGATAGCCGACGAAGTGGCCGCTCAGGATATACATTGCCTGCGCCTCGATATTCGAAGCATAGGCGCCGACATGCGCGTTGGGGAAATGCTGCAATTCCGACTTGTTGGCATAAGGGCGCACCACCATCTGCGATGCTTCCACATCAGCCTTTGTCACCAGCTTGCGGGAAAACAGCGGGTGGCGCTCGCTGCAGTAGAGCGAGTTGATTTCATAATGGAACTCGGTCTGCGAATAGCCGGGCAGCAATTTGATGCGGGGGGAGATCGCGAAGTCGATCCCGCCCTTGGCGGTTTCCGCGATAAGCTGTTCAGGCGAGCCGATGGTGATGCGCAGATCGACTTCGCTGGCTTTCTTGATAAACTGATGAATGACGTCATCGAGGCCCAGGGCTGAATCGGTAACGGTGGCATCGACGATCCCGACGCGCAGCACACCCGTCGCCTTGGAGCGCAGTTCGCCCAGTTGCATCTCGAACGCCGACAGCGCTGAAGTCAGCGAATGGGAATATTCATAGACCGCGGTGCCCCTATCGGTCAGTTCGAAGCCGCGCCTGCCGCGTTGGCATAGCGAAAACCCCAGCCGTTCCTCCAACGCGTTGATTTGGAAACTGATCGTCGATTGGCTCATCGCCAAAGCAAGCTGTGCTCCGGTAAATCCGCCATGCTCGACCACCGAGCGGAAAACCCTGAGCGCACGAATGTCGGCAACCGACAGACGCATTCTGACACTCCTCCTTGAGCCTCTCAGACGGTGTTGGGTATCAGCCTTACATCGTCAACTTCGATGTATAGTCTATTCCTTCCATGTTTATCAAAGATTCAATCCTGCCATGCTGCCCTACCAGATGGTGCCGTGCCGTCATGCCACTGGGGAAGCAAACAATCGGGCCGGCATTGCAGCCGGCTGACGACCTGGAGGTTTAAGGCTCGTCACGCATGCGAGATTCCTGAGCGCGTACAGAAGCCTCGGACTCCAAATAATCCATAATAAACGGGAACATACGAAACTGGAGGAAGTTATGCGATCCGCTTTGAAACTGTGCACTTCGACGCTGTTGGCCGCGTCGCTCTCGCTCGCCGTGGCGAGCATTGCCACCGCCTCCGATCTTCTGGATCGGATCAAGGCAAAGGGGGAAATCACCATCGCGTCCGAGGCCCGCTACCCGCCGTTCGAATATGTCGAAAACGGCAAGATCGTAGGCTACGGAGTTGACCTCTTCGAAGAAGTCATGAAGGCGCTGCCGGACGTGAAGGTGAACCGGCTCGACCTGCCGTTCCAGGGCTTGCTGCCCGGTTTGCAGACGGAGAAGTTCGATGCCATCATAACCTCCGTCACCGTTAACAAACAGCGCTACGATACCTACAGGCTGTCTCTGCCAATCGCCGACGCGTCGTTCTCCTACGTCAAGCGCAAAGGCGACGCCGCCTTGAACACGCCCGAAGACCTGAGCGGCAAAAATGTCGGCACGCAGGCCGGCTCGGCACAGCTCAAGGGCACCGAGGCTTTTTCCGAGAATTTAAAGGCAAAAGGCCTGGCGCCGATCGCCAACATCCAGACCTATGTCGACTTCAATGAAGCCTATGCCGATCTCGCTGCCGGGCGCACGGATGCCGTCGTGAATTCCCTGCCCAATCTGCTCTACCTGCAGACGCAGCGCGGCGACGTCTTCGAAACCATCCGCACAACGTTCGGGGACCCGACCTATTTCAGCTGGGCCTTCCGCAAGGACGACGACAGCAAGGCGCTTGCCGACTTCATCGATGACCAGTTCCGCAAGCTTGCCGCCGATGGAACCATGGCCAAACTTCAGGAAAAGTGGTTCGGCTTCACCATGAAACTGCCGACGGACGCTCTGCCCAAACCCAAGAGCTGACGAGTCGGCGCCCAACGCCCGGATAAGGGCGAGGCTTTCCAGCCTCGCCTGCCTAAAAACGCACAGGCTGCAAGCCTGACCTCAAGTCCATAAGGTCTGACGACTTGGCAATGTTCGCCCTCATCCAGAACAACCTGCCCATCATGCTCTGGGGCGCGGGCATGACCATCCTGGTGTCGGGCGTCGCCATCATCCTCGGCATGCCGCTCGGCCTCGTCCTGTGCTTCGGCGTCACCTCGAAGAAGACGTGGCTGCGCTGCTTTTCGCGCATCTATCAAAGCGTGTGGCGCGGCACGCCCATCCTCGTGCAGTTGCTGATTATCTATTATCTGCTGCCGCTCATCGGCATCAATGTAGCGCCCATCCTCGCGGCCATCCTCGCGCTGACCCTGAACACGATCGCCTTCCAGGCCGAGATATTTCGCGGCGGACTTTTGGCCATTCCACCAGGGCAACTGGAGGCGGCGCGCATGGTAGGCATACGCAAATGGGCGGGGCGCCAGCATATACTCGTGCCCCAGATATTGCGCCTCGTCATCCCGTCGCTGGTCAATGAGACCATCAGCATCCTGAAAAACTCATCGCTGGTCTCCGTCATCGCGGTGACGGAACTGATGCGGGTAAGCCAGCAGATCGTCGCGACCACCTATCGCCCGTTCGAAATCTACATCACCGCCGCCGTCATCTATATCGTCATCAATTTCCTTCTGTCGCTGATCGGCCGCATGGCCGAGCAACGGCTGGCGCAGAGGGCCTGAGCCATGGCGCAATTCTTCGACCTATGGGTGCAATACGGACCGCTGATGCTGGCCGGCCTGGCGACGACGGCCTGGATCTGCGCACTTGCCACAGCCCTCGGACTGGCGATCGGCCTGTTGCTCGCCTGCCTCGAGAGCACGCCGTTCACGCCGCTGCGCTGGGCCGTTCGTGCCTATATCGAGATCATGCGCGGCCTGCCGATCCTGATCCTGCTGTTCGTGCTCTATTATGGCGGCCCGAGCATAGGCCTCCGGCTGAGTGCCGAAGCGGTGGGTGTTTTCGGCCTCGGCTTCTATGGTGCCGCCTATTTCGCCGAAATCTTCCGCTCCGGTTTCCAGTCGATCTCCAAAGGCCAGATCGAGGCGGCGCGCATGGCCGGGCTCTCAGGCACGCAGATCATCCGCCATATCAAGCTGCCGCAGATGCTGGTCATGATCACGCCACCGATGGTCAACCAGATCATCATCCTCGTCAAGGAATCCGCGGTGCTGTCCATCATCACCGTTGCCGAGCTGACCAAGAACACGACGCAATTCGTCAACGAGACCTACACGGTCATCGAACCTTATCTCGCCGCCGCCCTACTGTACTGGCTGCTGGTCGAGGCAGTCGCGCAGCTCGGCAAATATGTTGAGCGCCGGGTGCGGTTCTAGGCCGCTCAACCACCAATTTGGGAATAAACGATGGCCACTGAAACCACCGAGCCCGTCATCAAGATCCGGAATCTGACCAAGGATTTCGGCACATTCGCGGCCCTGTCCGGGATCTCGCTCGACATCAACCTCTCCGAGGTCGTCTGCATCATCGGACCCTCGGGGTCGGGCAAGAGCACGTTGCTGCGTTGCGCGAGCTTCCTCGAGGAATATACGAGCGGCGAGATCGAGATCGAGGGCCGGTTGCTCGGCTACAAGCGCGGTGCCGAAGGACTGGTACGAGAAAGCGACCAGAACATCGATTCCGTGCGCCGCAACGTCGGCATGGTGTTCCAGCACTTCAACCTATGGCCGCATATGACAGTGCTGGATAACGTGACGCTGGGATTGCGTCTTTCCAAGCGCGCTCCCGCCGCCAAGGCGAAGGAAAGCGGGCGCCGTGCGCTGGCCAAGGTCGGCCTCGCGGATTTCGCCGAGCGCTACCCCTCGCAGCTTTCCGGCGGCCAGCAGCAGCGCGTCGGCATCGCCCGGGCGGTCGCGATGGAGCCGCATGTGATCCTGTTCGACGAACCGACCTCGGCGCTCGATCCCCAGCTCGTTGGCGAGGTTCTCGACACCATGAAGCAACTGGCCGTCGAGGGCATTACCATGGTGGTGGTGACGCACGAGATGGGCTTTGCCGCCCAGGTCGCCGACCGTGTCGTCTTCATGGACCGCGGCAAGGTGATCGAACAGGGCCCGCCCGCCAAACTCTTCAACGATCCGCAAAGCCCGCGCTTGCGTGAATTCCTCGACACTTGGAGACAGCGCAACATGCTGTTCCAGAGCGAGCCCACCGCCGGCCAGTAGGGCAGCGGCACAATCGACACGACAAGACGGAGGACCGTACCATGAGCGAAGGTTTGAGCCCGGCAGGTGTTCCCCGCATGTATGGCGACGTGCCACCCTTCATGGCATTTCCCTATGTGCGCGATCTGGCAGGTCTTTCCGCCGACGCTGTGGTGGTGGGCATGCCCTATGACGGCATCGCCACCTTTCGCGGCGGCGCGACCCGCCGCGCCCCGCAGGAAATCCGCAAATACTCGCTTCTTTACGGCAGCTACAGCTTCGACTGGGACCTCGACATGCTGGCCCATATCACCGTCGCCGATGCCGGCGACATCGATGTAGTGCCGGGCGACAATGCCGCCAGCTACGCCCGCCTCGAAGCGCGGCTTGCCGCGGTGCTGGTCAACGGGGCGGTGCCGCTGACCATCGGCGGCGATCACGGCATCAGCTATCCGGCGGTACGCGCGGTCTCCGACGCCGGCGACACCCCGGTCGGGCTCATCGTCTTCGACACCCATCTCGATCTCAGCGAATCCTTCGGTGGCGACCGCCTCACCCGCGCCTCGCCCCTGCTGCGCATTGCCGAACTCGACAAGGTGGCCCCCCGCCGCATCGTTGTCATCGGCGCGCGCGGCCCCCGCAACCTGCTCGAATGGACCCCGCTCTACCGCAAGCTCGGCATCACCGTGTTTTCCATGGAGGAAGTCGAGCGCCTCGGCATCGAAACGGTTGCCGAACGCGCACGCGCCATCGCCAGCGCCGACGGCGCGCGCCTCTATATCAGCCTCGACATCGACGGCGTCGATCCAGCCTTTGCCCCTGCAACCAACAGCCCCGAACCAGGCGGCCTTACCTCGCGCGAGATCATTCGCGGCGTAAGAATAGTGGCCCGCGACGGCTTTGCTGGGTTCGACCTCGTGGAGGTATCGCCGGACTTCGATGCTTCCAGCGGCACCACCAGCGTCCTGGCCGGCCGGCTGCTGGCCGAGGCCCTGTTCTGCCTCGCGGCCAAGCGCGCCGGCAAGCAGAACGCCTGGCGCGACGCCCACAGGTCCGACTTCCAACAGAAATAGCACCACCTTCGGAGTGCGCCTCGCGGTCAAGCGACCCGATGCGCCAACAGGACACAAGATCATGAGCATTACAAATTTCCAGCCACTCGATTCCGGCAGCGTTCCGCGTTTTGCCGGCCCTTCAACCTTCATGCGCCTGCCCATGGCTACCCCCGAGCAGGTCGACATCGCGCTGATCGGCGTCCCCTTCGACGGCGGCACCACCAACCGGCCGGGCGCGCGCCATGGACCGCGCGAAATCCGCAACCAATCCAGCCTGGTGCGGCGCGTCCACCATGTCACGGGCGTCTCGCCTTTCGAACAGGTGCGTGCCGGCGACTGCGGCGACGTGATTGTAAACCCGCTCGACCTGCCCGGCTCGCTGGACACGATCAGCGCCTTCTTCGAAAACGTCCACCACTCCGGCGCCCGGTCTCTAGTCGTCGGCGGCGATCATCTGATCACGCTGCCCATCCTGCGCGGCATCGCCAAGGAACCGGCCGGCCTCATTCACTTCGATGCCCATTCCGACACCTATGACGAGTTCTTCGGCAACCGCTATAATCACGGCACCCCGTTCCGCCGCGCCGTCGAGGAAGGCCTGCTCGATCCCAAGCGCATGGTCCAGATCGGCATCCGAGGAGCGATCTCCGATGTGGAAAACTACGATTTCGCCCGCGAGGCCGGCATCCGGATCATCTTCATCGAGGAATTCATGGAGCGCGGCGTGGACACGGTGATGGCCGAGGCGCGCTCGATCGTCGGCGACGCGCCGACCTACGTCTCGTTCGACATCGACGCGCTCGATCCGTCTTTTGCCCCCGGCACCGGCACCCCTGAGATCGGCGGCATAACGACGCGCGAGGCCCAGAAGATGATCCGAGCGCTGGCCGGCGTCGACATCATCGGCGCCGATCTGGTCGAAGTCTCGCCGCCGCTCGATCCTTCGGGCGTCACCGCGCTAACCGGTGCCACCCTCCTGTTCGAGCTTCTCTGCGTCATGACGATGCAAATACCGGCTAAATGAGACCCATGTGTGGAGTGCGCCCCTCGGACCGGACAGGATGAACAAGCAGAATTGACTTGGAAGCCGGGCTTTCGAAGGATGGAAGCCCATGGTGACTTATCGCACGCACAGCATCGAGTTCAAACGTCAGGTAGTGCAGGAGTTCCTGTCCGGCGAGACGCTGCATGGTCTCGCCAAGCGGCACGAACTGCCGCGTAACCTGATCCGCATCTGGGTTCAGAAATACGAGGCCGGCTCCTTCGACGAAGACGTGGTGGCGGCCGACACGATGCAGACCTATGAGGCGCGGATTGCAGCGCTGGAGCGGCTGGTAGGCCGGCAAGCCTTGGAAATTGAGTTTCTAAAGGGGGCTCTGAAAAGCGCACCACGTCCGAGAAGCGGGACTACATCCGGATCAAAATTCCTCCCGCCTCCAACGCCCCTGCTACCGATTGAGCCCCGGAGGCGGGGCAAGGAAGCCATAGTTGCGTCGGGAACAAGCGGCGACACCGATCCGCCGATCTCGAATTCCCATCCGAAGAGTTCCGCGTAAAGCGGCGCAGGTTCGCAGGATCACGCCCTATTATTTCAAAGTGGATGATTGGCCTGGCTATGAGGTCCAACCCTTTAGACGGTTCGCAAAACAGTCGCAGCCCGAGCGGCAGCGGCTGCTGGCTCGGCAGGTGAAACACCTGCCAGGTCGCCCGCATCTGGCCACAATCGTTCTGTGCGACAACACCGCGGGACCGGCAGATCGGGGCGACGATGCGGAGAAGGCAACGGTTCACCGACAAAAAAGGCACGAGAGAAAAGAGCGCACCTCGGATGTTGCGCGCGAGTCGATCGAGGTCGAGCGGGCGGCACGGGATGCGAAGACAGCTCGGCTCCGAGAGCAAGGGCTGATGACTGAGATTCGCAAGCTCAGCACCTAAGAAGGTGCAGCCCCGATAGCTGCTTAAGGGAGGCAGCGATGCTCGATACCCATACAGACATTGCGCGGGCGGCTATTGAAGCCACCTTCCTGCCACGTCGCGCCGCATTTCCGCGCGATATTGATCACTCCCGACGCGTGCTCGCGGCATCACGCGAGCTTCTGAAACGCCTGCGCCAAAGCCATGGCGATGACACCTCCCGAGCTTGGGAGGATGCAGACCCGGTTCCCTTCGCTATCTCAGCGTTCGATGCCGATGTTCTCCGGGCAGTGTTCAAAGATTTGGTGTTGGGAACATACGCGCCCAAATGTCGATGGCGCGATCTGGCTAAGACCCTGGTAATCGAATACGCCGGGTGCGATCAGGTCGAAGTTGGCTTGCTGGATTGGATCACCAGGAAGTAAGTACCTTGTGCCAAGTCGAGTTGAGCGCGTGTTCTAGAGATCCACCAGGCGCGCCACGAGGGGGTTGCGACGTCTCGACTTCAGGAGTTTATCTCAACTGTCCGAATGGCGATTTGACATACCCAACCCGCCGCCAGCTATGGCGGAGGTCGGGTTCGTTCTAGGTCTCAGTCGTAGACTTTGACGATCTTGCGGGTGCCCGGGTCCACCAAAACCGTGCGGTTGTCGATCACCACATACCGGTATTTGACATTGGGGACCTCATGGAGCTCGACCGTGTCCGGCAGAGCCGTGCCGACATTCAGCTCAAGTCCGAGAAGGTTCACGGAAGCCAGCGGTTGCTTCTTCACGTATTTGCGCACGACGGTGTCCTGTTCCGGTGTGATGACAACATCCTGTGCCGCAACTGCGCCGACGCCGGCCAAAAGCAATAGCGCGGCAGCGGTGCTGGTAAGGTGTATCCTCATGGTTTTTCTCCTGTTGTTCCGGCGACAGCACAAGTCTTCTGTGCGCCAGGCAACTGAACACGTCGGCAGGCCGAACGTTCCTCGATCAGGCTTCAGTCGGAATCCTGACCAGACCAAAGGCCGATCACAAAACGCAATGGTCTTATCTCTTGAGACCAGGCGGAACGGCTTAGGGCTAGGCTAGTTGCTTCTCCAGACTCGGAGAAAGCAGATGGATAAAAGCATTGGCCAAGCGCGTTGGTTGCTCGCGCCAACTTTCGCCGCAGCCGTCACATTTTTGGTGATCGGCATATTCCTTGGCTGACATGTCGTGGATCGGCACAGCTACGTCCCTTCCTGTGCTGATAGGGCCCGCAAGCCGCTTCGGTGGCTGGCGGGCCCTCTATTTCCAGTATGTTTGGTGAGCAAAAGACAATGACATCGATCCAGAGAACCAATGAGAGTGGCAACGCAAACCAACCGGCAAATGACAACGATGATCATGCGCCTGCGCTACTGGACGCTGTTTCTTTGACGAACGAGGAAAACATTGCCGACCTTGTCAGGCGAACCGAGCGCGTGGCGATTTTGGTAGTGTTGGGAATGGGGGGCTGGTTGATGTTAGTCCCCGCTATCTACCTTGTACTGAGCCACCGAATATGAATGAATAATTACGCCAGCATATGATCGCCCGTCTCGGGGGCCGGGGTCGGACAGTTTCATCATCCGCGCAGCTTTTCGCCTCGAATTCCAGCGTGGCGCTCGTTACCGTGACGCTTGATCATCTTGTTGGGCTGCAGCACCTGATCTGGAACTCGAGCGCGGCCCATTGCTGACCGGCTCGCTAAAACACACCACCAATGCCTATGCCGCCACTGATGTCCGGTGGGGGAGGCGCGGGACGTCTCGGGGCGGCCTGCGAGCGTTTCGCAGTCGTCCGTACGGAGCCGTTTCGTGAAGGGGCGGCGTCCGACGCTATCTTAGCCGGCTTGGCCTTCACGATGACCGGCTGCTTGCAGATTCTGCCTGAGCGCAAAAAGAGATCGCCCAGCAGTCCGACGCTCGGCTCCGTCGTCGCCGCGACTTGCTTGGTATTCTTGTAGTAGTCGGTGAGAGCACGGATTGAACCCGTGCCCCAATCTCCATCAATCTGCATCCGGTAGCAACCCAAGCGACGAAGTTCGGTCTGAACGTTGCGCGCAAGATCGGCTGTCTTGTCTTTGTCCGCCTCGCCCATGGATGCGCCGACAATGAGCGTTTCGAGACCGGAGACGACGCTTTGGCGAGCGTCCTCAACCCTTTCGGTCGGAGACAGATTGGCGACCTGTGTGCCAACCGGCTCCGGTGAACTGGCGGACGGTGCCGGAATCTCGACCGACCGCAACGTCTGTCCGACGATTAGCACGGCGGTCTGCAGGTCATTGGAGGCAAGCTCGACTTGCAATCTCTTCTTTGCCGCGGGGTCCGCAAGGATGCGTGAAAGGCTTGCGCTCAACTGTCCCGGATCGAGTACCTGTTGCTCCGTGAAATAGAACTGCTCACGCAGGTTCGATTGATCCCACGGCACTTGACGGCCAACCGTCAACGCTTCGGTTTCGTTGCGGACGCGGATCATCATATCCGAAATGCTGAGCCCGGGGATCTCGAGATTCTTCAGCAGCGCAATGGTGAACGGGCTGTTTTCGCCGCCGCCATCGGCCGTGACATTGCCTGGCTGGGTGGCAAAGGCAACGAACGTGTTTTCACCGACTTCAACTTGCGCCAGACCATTGCCGGCACCGGCACCGAGCGGATTGTTGCGGCACGCGTCCAGGAATATGAACGTCTGGCGGTCGCGGCGCGCGAACCGCGCGATCACATCATTCAGCTTGATGGCCGTGGCGGTGAGTTTTTCCAGGCTTTCAGGATCGGGCGTATCGACCGGGAGCAGGTAGTTTTCGCCGTTCAACTGCACGCCATGACCGGCGTAGATAATCAAAACTGCGCTGACGGTAGGCAGCCTTGCATCAGCTTCTCGAAAGATTCTGGAAAAATCTTGGGTCGAAAGATCGGTGCCCGTCAGGACCTCAAAATTTAGCCGCTTCAAGCTCTCTGAGAGCTTTGCGGCATCATTTGCGGCATTGGGGAGATGCTCAAGTCGGCTGCTTTGATAGTTCGAATTCCCGATGACGATCGCTAGCCGGTTGCGTGGCTGCGGCGCCGCGGTCGGCTCGACCGCGGCGCGAGCACCAGCTGAGCCAAGAAGCAGAAAAATGAGAAACAGTGGGACACGAAACAGAAGTCTGTTGCAGTGGGTCATATCAGCATGCTCGCTCCGGCCTGCCTCAATCTTGGTCCAGCAACTTCCCAACGCACCACGACGCAACCGCAATCAGCCTGAGCGCCTGCCCTCATACCGGCGAAGGTCACCAAAATTTATACCAAGAATCCTGTCAAAGATAGGGAAAAGGGATTTGTATGCGATCAGTCATTGGACTGTGGAGGACAAGATGCCGACCAAGATCAATCTTGCGCTGCCGGTTTATGGAGCCGCCTACAAAAGCGTGTTCGTTCGCAGCCTGTTCGCGGCCTTAACTCATAAGAGCCTGTCCAACTACGCCTTCACGTTGTCGGAAATCGAGTACACGGATATTCCATTTTCGCGGAACTATCTGCTCACGAATTTCTACTACAATAAACCGGATTGCAGCCACATTCTGATGATCGACAGTGACATGGGCTTTTCACCTGATCTTATCGCGGCGATGCTGGCGCTGGACAAGCAAGTCGTCGGCACCCTGTATCCGCGGCGCCGGATCGATCTGCGCAAACTCCACTCCCTCTCGACACTGCCCTTCGACAAAGCCTTTGCGCAAAGCCTGGAGTTCATCGGAACCGTCGTCGAACCTCGGCAAGAGCAAGAAGGCTTTGTCCGGGTAACGTCATGCGGCACGGGCATCTTTCTGGTCTCCCGCGACTGCGTGACGGCCATAATCGAGAAGTTACCCGAGACGGTGGACCGGTCTCGTTACAGAAAGAGCAAGTACACCGCTCAGTTCGAGAATTTCCTGACGCCATTTGCGAAGATTGTGACGCCGGAACTGGACCTCCCTACCGATTTCTCGTTCTGTCACCGCTGGGTTGAGCAGTGTGGTGGCGAAATATGGGCAAGCTACCATCGCAAGATTGCACATGCGGGAGATCTGACTGTTTCGGCGGCCTATTCTGATCTTTAAAGATGCCTTTGAAGTTTGGCCACTGCTTTTGACAGGCTCATTTAAGTTTACGATAGTGTCCTTGTCGCCACAGATAGCCTTATAGTCTCCTGAGAACGAGCGCCAAACCATTGCCGCCCAGCAACGCGACGCGTACAGTGCCGGTTAAGCAGTCAACGATCCCATGAGATGGATCGTTGATCTATTTAATTGCCTTGATTTGTGACGGTATCGATTTCTCGTAAGGTGGGGTCGAATGAGAGTGTCGCGCGAGGCCTATCAATTGACGGGAGTCTCGTTGCTCGCCTTAGCGGCGGCGTCCACGTTCCAAGTGTCTGGCGCGGCGGCCTGCTCCGCTACTGCAAACGGCGGCGGCACTCCCTTCCAGGCGACATCGGTTACCGTGAACTGCACGACGACCGGGGATTTTCAGGACGTCGATGGCGTATTCACCACCCGATTTAGCGGGTTCGAGAACTCGTCGGAAGTCATCGTCAACGACTACGACGGCAATGGCGACGACGTCGTGAGAATTTTTGGCGGCCTCCTGACTGATAAAGCGGCGACAACACCCGGCGTAGGCGGCCTGCCTGCGGGAGGGTCGACCTCCTTGCAGCCGGCGGACGGTACAATCGAACTCCTCGGCGGCAACGACCGGTTTGAGATGTTCTATGGGGATTTCTTGGGGGCTCCGTATGCCCCAACCGTCGCGGCCAATCTCAATACTGGGGCCGGGGATGACCTGGTCGTCATCCAGAGCGGCAGTATTCAGGACATTGACCTTGGAGATGGTGCCGACAGAGCCGTGATATTCGGTGACGGTACACAGGTTGGCAATGTGACCGGCGGCAGAGGTGACGACCTGTTATCGATCGGCATGCTCACTACCGAGGAGGGAATTTTTTTCAGCGCGCCGACCGCCGGCGTTCTCTCCGGGGGCGATGGCAATGACACCATCATCATTGCGGGAGGCACAGTTGATGCCCTGGATGCCGGGGCTGGCAATGACCGGGTCAGCGTCAGCGGCAGTGCCGCGGTCGACCTCGACCTCGACGGAGCTGCCGGAAACGACACGATAATGGTCGCTGGCAACGCCACCATTGGCGGCAGCATATTCGGCAATGACGGCGACGACACCGTCAACATCAACGGCGGAACCATAGGCGCCACGACAGGCGGCAACATCACCGGCGGCCTAGGCTTCGACAGCGTCTCGGTCGTCGGCGGCGACATAAAGGGCGGCATCGACGCCGAACATGTCCATTTGTCGGGTGGCACGATCGAGGGTGACATTACCGGCCTTGGACCCAACACGCTAACCATCGATCATATCGGCGCCGTCGAGCCGCTCATCCTTAGCGACGGGGTGCTATTCAGCGGTACAGGCGCCAACGGCACAGTCGTCGGCACCGACCTTGCCGCCGGCGGCAAGAGCCAGAACTTTGCCGGCTTCGACAATTTTTCGGCCGACCATTCGACCCTTCGCTTCAGCGGTGGCACGCAGGGCATAAACCAACTCAACCTCGGTAACGGTTCAACGCTGTTCATCAACGGCAACGTCACTATGCCGGGTTCGATCATCGCGACAAATTCCCTGATCAACATGATGGACGGTGTCGCCGGTGACGTGTTGACGCTCGGCGGCCTCGCCCTCAACAGCGCCGCCATCGGCCTCGACATCAACCAACAGACGCTACGGTCGGATCAACTCGTTGCCAATGCGTTTTCGGCCGCCGGCACCAGCACCATTATTGTCAATCTGCTGGGCACCCCCCAATTCGCCCAAGTGACCAATATCCCGATCATCGTCTCGGCCAGCGGACCGGTTGCCGGCACCTTCCGTCTCGGAAGTATTTCCGGCACGCCCGGTTCGCTTTTCAGCTATGAGATCGTAAACGGCCCGAATGGCGGCTTGTTCCTGCGTGCCACGCCGGCCAGTTTCGGCATTGCGGCGGCGCCGACCAGCGCGACCAACGCGGGCGCGGTCGAGGTGGCACTCGACGCTCTCTACGGCATAAACCGCGACGCGATAGATGCTGACCTCCACCTTTCGCCTGCATCCGGATCTGGAATGGTACCGGTTTCTTCGAGTTTCGGGGTCTTTGCTTCCGGCCAGTTCGCTCATACCGAGCATGACGGCTATAACATCAGTGGCGGCGGCTTGAATGGCCCGGGCCCGAGCTTCGATGCCAATGATTTTTCGGCCGCCATCAGCCTGGACTTCAATGCCGCCAAGCATTTCCAGTTCGACAATGAGTATGGCCTGAACATCGGTGTATTCGCCGGCTACGCCTCGACTGACGTCAATCTCGGGGCCTTCCAGGGATTTGATGCCATAGGGGAAGGTAACAACAAGGCCGGACTGTTCGGCGGCTACGCACTGTTGCGCAAGGACTACAATTACGCGCTGGTCTCGGCCTCCGGTTTCTTCGGCCGAAGCGACGTGATGAACGGGGTGCTTGACACCACCGGGAGCTATGACACCGAGGGCTACGCGGTCACGGGATCTGTCGGCCACATCTTCGCGCTGGGCGAACGCACCCGTTTCGATCTGCGTGGCGGCCTGCTTGGTGTTTCATTCCGCGGCGATCCCTACACTGACAGCGGTGGCAATCAGTTCGGCAAGAGCCGGCTTTCATTTGGCGCCATCAAGTTCGAGCCTGGCATTTATGGCGATTACACGCTGAGCAACGGTATGGTGTTCAGCCCCTATGCGCGTGGCGAATTGCAGCAGCGTTTCGGTTACAAGAACACGACCGAGATCGGTACCAGGACGATCGCCTTCGACGATGCGGATTTTTCCGTGGCGCTATCGGCGGGGTTCAACCTGAAAGTCTCGGAGTTGACGACCGTCAACGGCGAAGTCCGTGGTAAGGCGTCGTCGGATAGCTCAACTATTGGCGCCAAGCTCGGACTTAAGATAGCTTTCTAGCGGTTCCTCGATCCGCGGATCATCCGCGCCCGCGCTGAGTTCCTGACGTGTCTGGGATGGGAATAGCAGGACCTTCAAATCCCCCCGCACTCAGGCAAGGTGCGGTATCGCGATGCCGGGATCGCGGGCTGGCCAAGCACACCAACCGGGATGCTCGCCAATTGGCAGCAAGTGCTCTATGCTCTGTGGAGACACCGCATGGTCGTGATGTCGATACGGGGTTCTGTTGTCGTAGGCAGGGGGAGCCATGTTCGAAGTTCTCGGAGTCTGGCGCAAAGCACGGTCAAGAAGCAGAGTCGCCGCGAAGACGCTTGGCTTGATCGTTTCGTTGTTCGTGTTGTTTTTGCCCGGACTGGGAACGGCGAACGCGCAGACGAACTGGGCGCTCGATCCGACCGCTTCGGTCCTCACCTATCAGTCGGTCAAGAAGAACACGATCGTCGAAACCAACAAGATCAGGAATATTTCCGGCAGCCTCACTTCGACCGGCGACGCCAAGGTCTCCTTTGACCTCAACTCAGTCGATACCGGGGTCGACCTGCGCAATGTCCGGATGCGGTTCCTCTTCTTTGAGACCTACAAGTTTCCAACCGCCGAACTGACAGCGAAAGTGGATCCGGCGGCATTTGCCGACCTCGCCACCAAGCGACGTATGAAGGCGGTTCTTCCATTCCGTCTCAACCTGCATGGGGTCGACAAGGATCTTGAGGCCAATGTCGTCGTGACCATGGTCAGCGACACCATGGTGTCGGTCGCCTCGGAGGCCCCTGTCGCGGTGCATGTGGAAGACTTCGGTCTATTGCCCAATGTCGACAAACTCCAACAGGCGGCCAGTGTGACCAACATTGTTCCTACCGCATCGGTGTCGTTCGATTTCGTGTTCACGGCCGACGGAAGCAAGCCGCCCGCCGCCCAGACCGTTGCGGCAAGCACCGAGGTCGGGCCCGTCGCCACCGATGCGACGAAGACCAACTTCAACGATGAGGAATGCCTCAACAGGTTTGCGGTGCTGTCCCGTACCGGGGCGATCTATTTTCGCCCCGCGAGCGCGCGGCTCGATGCCCAAAGCCGCCCGCTCCTCGCTGAGGTCGTCGGTGTCGTCAGCAAATGCCCAGGCCTAAAGGTCGAAGTTTCCGGACACACCGATGCCGATGGACCGGTTGCAGAGAACAAGCGCTTATCGGAGCGCAGGGCCCAGGCAGTGGCCGACGCCATTGTTGGAGCGGGCATTCCGCGCACGCAGATCACGGCGACCGGCTACGGCGAGGAACGCCCAGTCGCCGGCAACGACACGCCGAAGAACAAGGCGCTCAATCGGCGGATCGAGTTTTCCGCCACCAAGCTCGTCAACTGAGGAAGGATCTGTTGTCCCGGTGGGTTTCGATCTGATCGCCCGTCGCAGTAGCCTTCTGCGCGCAATCGGGCTCGCGGCAGTTGCGCTGCTTTTCACTTTGACGGCAGCCGATGCCGAGCGCCGTACAGCGCTGGTGCTTGGCAACTCCCAGTATCAGCACGCCCCGGCACTCGCCAATCCGGTGCGCGACGCCAAAGCCATGGCCGAAAGCCTGAAGGGTCTTGGTTTTGACGTCGTTTCCGGCTTCGACCTGACCAAGTTGCAGACCCAGACGACAATAGCGCAGTTCGCAAAGCAGGTGCGCGGGGCGGACATCGCGCTTTTCTTCTATGCGGGCCATGGCTTGCAGGTTTCAGGCAGCAACTACCTTCTTCCGATCGATGCCGCCCTGGAGGACGAGACTTCGCTCGACTTCGAGGCGGTGCCTGTCGATTTCGTTCTGCGACAGATGTCTCGCGAGACCAGCATAAGGCTTATTTTCCTCGACGCCTGTCGCGACAATCCTCTAGCCGAGGTGCTGGCAAAGACCGCCGGCGTCAGGGGAGCAAAAAGCGGCCTTGCGGAAATCTCGATCGAGAATGGCGGTGCCGGTACGCTTGTCGCGTTCGCCACCAGTCCAAATCAGGTCGCCTACGACGGATCCGGCAAACATTCGCCGTTCACCTCGGCGTTGCTTGCGCACATTGGCGAGACAAATGTGTCCATCACTGAGGCGATGAACCGTGTTACCGCCGATGTGTTCAAGGCAACCGCTAGCAAGCAGCGCCCCTGGAGCAACGTCTCGCTGACCACCGAGGTCGTCCTGCACAAGGTTGATCTCAACGCACCGCTGATCGTCGGTGAGGCGGGCGTTCCCGGACCGCAAGGCGGCTCGGATACGCGCAATGCCACTGCTAATCCGTCGAGCTCCGCCAATGACGCCCAACTCGCACTCAATGTGCTCCGTCAGAAAATCCCAAAACTCGCCTCTGACGACCCGATCTTTTTCGACGTTCCGATCGATTTCGGCGACCCCGAAATCGATGGGAAGAGTATTGCGGAGCTCATAAAAGGCGAGCCACGCTTCAGTCCGGTGGAGGGCCTCGACAATTCGGTATGGCAGGGCAAGCACTGCGACGGCTGCCATGAGTGGAACGAGACCCGACTGTGTGATCAGGCGAAGAATTTCGCCGCCAACGATGTCTCCGTTCTGCGCTTGCAGCATCCGCTTGGGACACGCTTCAAGGTGGCGCTCGCCAAATGGGCTCAAGGGGGTTGCAAGTAGGCGGGACGGAGGGCGTCCTCCAGTTCTGTGGGTGCCGGTCGTGTGGGCGAGTGCCCCTAAGATGCATCCGTTGACTGGTGGAGGGCCTCGATCTCGGCCATCTGGATACCGATTTCGACGAACGCCGACAGCACCGAGAAACGGTCCACGAGCGCCACGCGTGCCAGACCGGCCAGAATTCCGGCATTGATTGCATAGGCAGCAGGAGAATGCTGCAAATCCAGTGCCGGCATCGCGGCCACGGCTGACCGATCTTCACGCGATCCCGCAGCTAGGATAATCCAGCCGACCGGGGTTGTTGGCGATTTTGCCGCGGCGGCTCTGACGTCTGTTCGATGGCGGGGGCTGTCGGGTTCGCTCACCCAGTCGCGGACAAGACCGAGCAACCGGTGATCGGTCTCATCGAAGAGGTCGCTCAGATGGCTTAGGCATTCGTGGGCCCACCAGACTGCGGCCCGCTCGGGAAGCAGGTAGGCGCAAAATGTAATCGCTTCCTCAGGAATGCGCCCGGCGAGGAGGTCGCGGCAAAACGCGATCGAGTGCTGTTCGGTCGGAGGAGTGCGCATGTCCCTGGTGATAGCGGGACAAGCTGCGAAAAGATCCCGTGCCGTTTTGAATCGGAGCCCATGGGCCATGAACGCCGCGCTTTCATCGAGGAACTTTGGCCACTCAAGCCTCAGGCACGGCGCGGGTCAAGTCTCAAGCCGTGCCACGGCCAAAACAATCGCGATGATCGCACCTCCAACGTTTGGCCACAGACAATTGCGCTGGAATTTGATATGTTCGCGGTCGATCAAAATCGGATACTCAAACAGGAGGAGCGCTATGCAGTGGAGTCGTTCAGCCTTTGTGTTGGCGGTCGTGTTTTTCTCGAACCATGCTTCCGCCGATCCGGCTCGGAAATCAGAAGACATCGTGAAGTTTTTTGCCGGCGCAGCCGATCTTGGCAAATCTCGAGGAATTTGTGTCGGTTCCGAAGAGGAGTGCAACAAGAGCAACACCAATGGGCAGCAGGAAGGCAGATCCAACCTCGACATGCTGATCAATTTCGGGCTGGATTCGGCCCAACTCGACGCAACCGCGCGCGCTGAGCTCGAAGAGTTCGCCAAGGCTTTGAAAGACAACCGGCTGAGCACGTTCAACTTCGTCGTCGAAGGCTACACCGATGCGACGGGCACGCTGCGCTACAACGAAGGTCTGTCACAACGAAGAGCGAAATCGGTGGCAGCTTTCCTGACGGCCAGCGGTGTCGAGGCCGCGCGCATCAACGCCGTCGGCATGGGCGAGAAGAACCCTCGCAACGCCAACCCGTACGATCCTGCCAACCGCCGCGTGGAAATGCGGATAAAAACGCAATAACCGTCGAAACTGCGCGGCAAACCGAGGGGGAACCCTTCTGCGCAAGAAACTCATGCCAGACCTGACGCTCAGAGCGTATTTGGGATCGAGCCCATGAGAGCAGTGATGGCCTGTTTGTATTTTTCGAACTCCGGCGACGTCTGACGGATTTCGGTGGTCGTTGTCTGTGACCCGGCGTCGGTTGCCAGATGAGTCAGCTTCTGGCCCATTTTTCTTTCGGCCCAGTCCACCACGTAGCTGGCTGTCTTGCCGGTGAGGAACGGGTTGGCCTGGATGACGGCCGACCCCAGGACAGCGCTCAGCTGCGCCGAACCTGATGCCGACAGAACCTGATGCGCGCCTTCCATTCCAAGGAAATGACAGAGATAGAGCCGGCCGGCCGTGATTTGGTGGCCGCGCTGGCGCAGGTAGGCCTCGCCTTCGCGCGCCAGGTTGCGCACCATCTCTCGCGAGATCGTGGCGTCGTAGCGCAGGGCGAGTAGGTCGTCGGTCGACAGCGTGCGTGCAAGCTCCGGGCGGTAGGTATTCATCATCCTGATCCAGGTCTTGGTTATGAACTGGCCGGCGCCCGTCGCGGAAGAATTAGGATTCTTGGCGCGAGCACTACCGCCACTTTCGACGTGAACGATGCGCTCGGTGAGCGTTTCGACCGCGGAATCGTTCGATGCGACCGCGGTAACCGTGCCCAAGGGGTCGATCGCCTCGCCGTTTTGGTAAAGCTCGAAATGCAGGTGAGGGCCGGTCGATAATCCGGTGGTGCCGATATAGCCGATGACGTCGCCTGCCTTGACCTTGGTGCCGACGCCGGCTTCGATTGCAAATTTCTGCATGTGCGCATAACGCGTCTCGCGGCCGTTTTTGTGCAAGATCTTGACCAGATTGCCGTAGCTTCCCCCATCGCCCTGGAAGGTGATCTCGCCATCGAAGGCGGCTGCGATCGGCGTGCCGACGGGTGCCGCCCAATCGACGCCCTTATGGATGCGCACGGTCCCCAGAATGGGGTGCTTTCGTGGTCCGAAGGTGGAGGTCATGACGCCATTCACCGGCGTGACCATGCCGTTGGTGACTGTCAGCGAGCGTACCTGATCGTCACCTGTAACACACGCAAACTGGCCGTCGCTTTGCTGGAAGACAAAACAGTCGAGGCTTTTCTCGCTCCCCTGCACGCCCACATACAGAACCCGTCCCGCGCCCTCGTCCTTGCCCCTGGGCGTCTGTGAATAGATCATCACCAGACGCTGGTCCTCGCTTGCAAAGGCGTCCAGATCCTGTCCTCTCGAAAGATACATGATCGCCTCGCCGATCACGCCGGTTGGAACATTGTTGCGGGCTGCCGTCGAATAGATGGCGTCGAGCAGACGATACTGTCGTTTATGCGTACCTTCTTCCTGTGCGCCCGAATAGTTGAACAGATCTTCGCGAACCCAGGGATCAACACCCGACACGAAGGCGCCCGCGCCGTTGCGCGTCAGCGTGCCGACGAACAGGTTCTTGGCGTAGATCGAAACCTGCATCAGGGACATTGCGCTCGTGTCGCGCGTCGGCCTGAACCCTCGCATCGCAACGACGTAACCCGCTGCCAGGCCGTCCCGGTGGAAAAGCACGCTCAGGGCCTCGCCTGCCAGCTTGGCATCCTGCGCGGAGAAGTGCGCATCCAACGCTACGCTGTCCAGACTGCGATCATTGAGAACCTTTACGAACGTGTCTTCGGTCGCCGCGAATCGCTGGTACTCATTGGTGACGGCTACGACGCTCGTGTTGTTCTCGATCTCGGTCTTCTGGAATGCCGGCAGGGCTGCATCGCCTGCATCGATCGTCTCACCCCATCCGGCTTCGGGATCGTCGCTGTCGGCTTTCTGACCGGAAGCCGCTTCAAGTTCCCTGGCGGGAGGCGAGGGTTGAAGATCGTTCTCCAGATCGCCCGATGGCGCGGCAGCGGTTTTTCGTTGCGCTTGGAAGAATGCGAAATCCTCCTGCGTCGACGGTATCGTCGTCATGAATTTTTCGCTGGCGCTCAGCATGACGTCTGACAGGACTTCGAGCTGGGGAGAAACGTCGGCCTGATCGAGTTCTGCCGGACGCGGGACCACTCGGCCTTTGGTTGCGGCGCCGGCATCTGGCGCAAGGGTGATCCACATCGGGTCCCCCGCCAGATCGATCAGCGCTGGCACGTAGACGGATGCGTCGGCCGGCACATCGTCCGCCCCCTCGACCGCATGCAACTCCTCGTCTTCGTCGCCGAATGACCAATAGTCCGCGGTCAGGTAAAAACCGGCGGCCACGCAAAGCAGCACAGCCGAGGTCAAACCCACCATCAATCTACGCCATAGCGTGCGCCTGCGAAGGGCGGCGCGCGCCTGCTTCTTCTGTCTGAAGCTCGTGTCGATATGGTGTGTCACGGATTGCTTGCGGTCAGGAAGAAGGTCCACCGCACCTGTTCGAGGGTGTCGACTTCCAGAAACCGGGCGGTGATGTGGCCGCGCTGCCAGCATTCGTCACTGCCGCGGATCGAGAAACGTCGCCGTTCGATGCACATTTCGGTCAATCCGGCGAGGATGGCATGACCAAACACGTCAGTTGCATAGATGTAGACGTAGCGGTTGGTCAGTTCCTCCCGGATAACGTTCACGCATTGGTTTGCGCCGATGGTCCACCATCCATCGGTCTGGTCCGCATTGTCGACCTTCTGGCCGACGGCGAGATTGACGACATCGAGTGTCTGATTGCAGACCGTGAACTCGGCTCGCGCTTGGCTGGACAACAGCAGGGCGAGGGGAGCGCCCAAAATAATCGCGAGTTTCATGCGCGCCCTCGGGGCAGATAGGGCTGGAACCGGACCTGCTGCTTTTCGGGCAGGGCAGACCAAGCGGTCAAACACCAGCGGCGGCGTTCCATGCTAGGCCCACGCTATCCGCCGAGCCGGAAATACTTGGCAGTGGCTGAGAACCGAGATCCGTCGGTCTCGACTTCCTCGATGATTTTGGGCAACAGCGCCGAAGCCGGCGTGGGATCGGAGAAGGCAGCCGACTGAATGTCGCGAGGGCCCGTGATCACCAGTATTATCTGCGGCACGGACTTTCCAGCAGCCTTATCGGCCGCGCCGAGACCAATCGGGATCCTGAAGGTCGCCTTGTCCGACCCGGTGACGATGCGGTCGTCGAGATTGAACACCATTCCTTTGTGGTCGATCAGCAGAACGCTGGAGATGAGTCCTCTGCGCGTTACCAATGTACCGCTAATCGGCGTACCGTTCGGCACGGATGTTCGGTCGAGAACAAGCTGCGGCTGGTCGGCCGCGGTCTGTCCCAGAAAGCGCAGAAAATTGGTTACCTCGCATTGGCTTGGCTCAATGAGGCGGACGCTGATGTCTGGCTCGACATGGAATTTTGCCTGGAAATCGCCGAGCATGCGTTCGAATGGCTGGACGGCCGTGCCAAATCCTTCGATTGCGGCGGCCTTGTCGGTAGCAGATGTGACGGCGGCATAGAAACAGTCGCCGCCGCCGAAGGCGCGAACCCAGGCGACGCGTTGAGCGATATCGTCGACCGCCGGGGGGATCGCTGGTTTGGGCACGTTCAACGCTACAACGCGTTGGTTCGGCTGCTTGCCTGTCGGCAATGCAGAAATCTGGCTGTTGCCGTTGGCATCCACCGCTGGACCTGCATTCGATTTCAGTTCCGGGATTGGGGCGGCCGGCGGGCTGGCCCGTGGTTCGGGCTTTTTGGTCTCGACAACCTCCGTCTCAGCCGGCGGCGGAGTTTGGACCGTTTCGGCTTCTGGCGGGGTTGGAGCGGTCGTAGCGGGCGAAGTCGGCTTTTGCCTATCGCTGGCCGTCGTGTCGGGCTGGATTGCCGGCGATGCCCTTTCGGGCGGCGGCGCGTTCGTCGCGATTGGCTTCGGCGGCGCCTCGGTTCGTAGAGGTATGTCGACGGGCTTGGCCGACGGCAGTCTTTGAGCTGCCACAGCATGTGGCTTATCCTCGGCGGGCGGTGTGCCGGCCTGCGTTTCCGGCTGCGCCGGCGGAACAACCTTTGGCGGCTCGGGCGCGTTCGCTACATCCTGCGTAGCGGCGGGCTGTGACGTTTGGGGCGTGGGCTTTGCTGGCTCTGCCGCGGAAAGCGACGTCTTGCCGACAGTCGGCGTCGCGGGCGTCATGACGCCGCCCAGATAAAGGCCGCCTCCAGAGGCCACGGCTAGCGCCGCCAAGGCACAGAGCGCGATCGTTCGGGTCCTTGTGGATTTGCCAGGCACCTCGGCCATGGCCGTACGTGCAGCGCCGAGGGGGGGCGGGCGCGGCGGTCCAGACAAATGCGCGGGCCGCACATGCTGGACGAAGCGCGGCCTACCTGAACCCGTCGCGTCTGCGTCGTCGTGCCGCTCGACCTCATTCTTGCTGGCTGGAGCAGCGGCTTGCCCTATCGGCGGCAAACCCGGCCTAACGCGGGGTGTGAGGGAAGTCGGCGGGATTGTCTCCTCGTTGTCGTCACGTGTCATCCTGGCGATTTCGGCCATGCTGACGGGCCGGTCTCGCGGATCCGGTTGAAGCATGGCTTCGACAATGCCGCGAAAATCGTCATCGATATCGGAGAGATTAGGCACGGTCCGGCGCTTTTCGATGACTTCGAACTGCGAGCCGCTCATATCGACCGGCTTGCCGCGCAAGGCGGCAACCAATACCAGCCCAAGGCTGTAGATGTCGGACTGCTCTCTGACGTCGCCGCTGTAGAGCCCGAGTTGTTCGGGCGAAACATAGTTGTACTTTCCCGCGAACCTTCCGCCTATCAGGGTCTCTCCGCCCACCGTCGCCGAGCGTGCGATGCCGAAATCGATGATCTTCGCACGGTCAACCCGGTCCCCCGGCAGAATAATGTTATCCGGCGAGAGGTCGCGGTGTATTGCTCCGGCCTGGTGCACGGCGCTTAGACCGGAAGCGAGGCGATGGCACAGCTTTCGTACCTCTCCCGTCGGCATCGCCCCACGTCGCATGATGTCGAACAACGACGCTCCATCGACGAATTCCATGGCGAGGTACGGACGACCGATCCCCGGATCGATCGTGAAGACGTGATAACGCACCACCGCGTCATGCGACAGGTGGTTCAGGATAGTTGCCTCTTTGCGAAACAGGGACAAGATCGTTTGGTCGCGCGCGAATTCCGGCAAAACGATCTTGATCGCAACGTGGTCGCCGGTCTGGATGTTGTGGCCCCGGTAGACTTCGCCCATGCCCCCGAATGCGATCCGCTCGTCAAGTTCGTAGATACCGCTCAGTTGCGTGCCCACGGCAGTGTTGGCCGCGCTTGGCGATATCCGCGTCTTGTCGTCGGCGCTCATCAGCCCCGCCCCCGCGCTTTGTACGCAGCTGGACGGGGCGACTGGCTATCGTATCCGCCCGCGACCCTGACAAGCACGATGGTCACATTGTCTGTTCCGCCACGCGCCAGAACCGTTTCCAGCAGGTTTTCACACGCCGACTGAGGTGTCGCGGACACTGTCGCAGCCTTGATCTCAGCATCAGTGACATGCGCCGTCAGGCCATCGGTGCTCAGCACAAAGATGTCCCCCGGCAGGATTTCACCTTGCTGGAAATCGATGACAATCTCGTCGCTGACGCCGACTGCCTGCGTAATGACATTGCGGCGCGGCCAGGTGAGCGCTTCGGCTTCGGTGAGCATGCCTTTATCGATGAGTTCCTGAACCTCAGTATGGTCCTTCGATATTTGCGAGATCGAGGCCTCGCGGATCAGATACACGCGGCTGTCACCAGCCCAGAGGCAGGCGAACCGCCCGTCTATGGCAAGCAGGGCGGCAAAAGTTGAGCCGATTGTTATCCCGCGAGACTGGGATATGCGGCGGATCTCGGCATTAGCCCTGCTCAGCCTGTCTTCGAAGCGCGCCCGAAGATCCGGTGCGGAGCTGGCAATCCCGATCGTTGCCAGATGATTGACGATACTGGCTGAAGCGACTTCTCCGGCGTCGTGACCACCCATCCCGTCGGCGACCAACCACAGGCCAGCCTGGGGCTCGACCAGGTAGTTGTCTTCATTGAGCTCCCGCACACAGCCTCTGTGGCTCACGCCGAAGCTTTCAATGGGAAGGGCGACATTGTTCAATTTGCCACCAAACGCTTCACCCAGCGTCCTCCGCGACGCGCCTTCGGGCGCGTTCGTGCCACTTTGCCACAGGCTCAAACATTAAAGTATCGAAAACTAAAATATGTGTGTGCCTGGTTTTGCGCTTCTGCGGCTTACTGCCCAGGATCATCTCAATCTCAGAACGCCTTGGGACAGGTGAACTCGGAAAGGGCAGGGAGCAGGAAGGGGTTGGTGCCGGACCCTGTCTGGATCGTGTAGGTGACGTCGCGCCCGCCGATCACGAAGTGGGCCTGCATGCTGCCCTCGTTGCCCGTGATAGCCGCCTTGTTCAGAAGCCGCGTCAAGGCCCACGGCCCTTCGAACGTGATGGCGGACTGGCGCCCTGGCATTTCTGGTGTCAGGCTGAGGCTCGCGGATGGGGTAGCCGTACCGGTCGGCCAAGTCACCGTGCTCGGCCCATTTCCGGTCTGGTTGCTCTGAACGGTCTGGCCATCGACATCAAGTACGGCCATGTCGGCATCGCCATGCAGCGAGAAGGGTATGAAGGTGACGCTGACGGAGGGTACTGAAGCGCCCGATGGAAAAAAGGCAATGCGGATTTCCGCAGCCAACTGGAAGTCCTTCAAGGTCGATTTCGACAAGTTGCGTCCAAAGCGCGTATCCTGTTTCCAACGCCAGTCCTGGCCGGTCATGTCGGTCAGCGAGGCCAGATTTTGTGCAAAGAACCGGTCCATCAGTCCGCCTGGGGCGAACAGCTTCGCGAAATCGGCCATGGCGACGTCCTCGGTGCTGCTCCCGTCGAAGGGGTAACGGCCGTTGATCGCTGCCTCGCAGGGGGCTGTGACCGTCTGGTCGAGTATCTGGTTCAAGTTTGTCACCGAGGTTTCGGCGACGTTACCTTCGAACTCATCTGCCGTCGTGTTGACCATCCGGCCGAGTTGCTTGGGCAGACGCGAGACATTGGCGCGAAGGGTGGCAATCTGTAGCTGCAGATTACCGTTGAGCCGCTCCACCTGCGAAGGAACTTCGGTGGCCAGTCGCAGGCTTTGATAGATGTCGCTGAAGTTCTGGGTTAGTGCGTCGATCGGGCGATGTCCGGCGGGCCCGTTCACCAGGACCTGGAATGATTTGAATCGCGCTTCAATGTTCGCGCCCGGATTCAAGTTCTGTACGTCAGCGGGCTGTGCGCCGGCGCGGATTTGCGATTTGCCGTTGGCTATGTGTATGCCGATACGGGCTAAGCCCTTGGCTAATTCTGCGGCGCTGCGTTGCTGGTTTTGAGCCGCGGATTCTGTCTCGGCGCCAGGACCGTCACCTAGGTCCCGTGTCAGCGCCGTCTCGTTGGCGATCGCCGAAAACAGCCGCTTTATCGGCGAACTGGGGGAGGCAGCGGCTGAAAGCGCGGTATAGTGCGGCTTGTCTGTCAGCATCGCCTTGAATTTCAACTGGTCGAGAACGCTGTTCCACGCCGCGGCGAACGCCTTGCCGTAGCGATCGAGAAGTTCGGGGCCGAGCCTGAGCAATTGCTGATCGATGTCGCCTTGCTCTCCGCCACCACCGAGAACCCACTGCTCGTCGACGAGCATCTGCGCAATGCGCGAGAGTTGGGCAAGGTAGAACCTGTTGAAGCCGGCATTAGTGTAGAGACCGGGAACACGAAGGTCCGCCAGATCGCTGCCATCGATACGTTCGAACAGCAGTTGCGCTTCGGGACCACCTTGCTGGGAAATGGAAAAGTCCTCCAGCGCCGCCGCGTAGATCGCCGACTTGATCAAAGCGGTCGCTCGATCGGCAAGGCTCATGCGTTCGAGAGAGCGTTGTGCGGCTTCAACAAGGGGCTGGTTCAGTTCGAAAACGGGGTCATAGGCGTCGTCCAAGGCGAGCATGGCGCGCAGGTGCTTTTCGAGGTGCGCTCGTCCCTCGCGGTTGTTTTCGCCCGGGTATCGGTTCTGTTCCCAATCCTGCTTCATCCAGGAAACGATCAGCGCGTCATCGACCTTCGGCGCCTTGCCACCAAGCATGAGGTAGATTTTCAACGGCTCGTAGAGTGCGGCGGGATCGCCCATCTTGGCTTGGATCGTTCGCTCGGCCTGGATCAGCAGGCGCGAGCGCAACATGCGTTCCAGGCCTTTCCGATAAGCGGTCCGGGACGCGGAAAGAAGCCTTTCCCGCTGACTGAGGCCGAACGTCTCCCCGATCGGTGTCGCTAGCTCAGCGGCTTCGAACCCGGCCGGCAGGTCGCGCAACTGGTCGAGCGGGCCGATGACGTTTTCAAGGTCCACATCGGTAACCGTGGCCGCCTTGAGCAGCGTTTCCGCCGTCGCGCGATACTGGCCCATGGCAACCGTTGCGGACGCGATCAGCGAGCGATTGGCCGCGAAGCTCAGAGCGAGCGTACCGAGTGCGGCAGCAGCGATCAGCGCTATCGTACCGAGGCCGCCAAATCTGGCCACCGCCGCCCGCCTCGCAGCTGATTTGTCATACGAAACCCATCCCGATTCGGCAAAAATGACGTCCGTCAGCAGATCATGCAAAAAGAAGCTTTTGCCGGTTCCGGAAAGATGCGGGCGGGAATTGCCCCCGAAATTGCGGCCGATTGCGCCCAGCACCTGATCGATGGGCGTTCCCTCTTGCGTGCCTGACGAAAAATAGAGTCCACGCAGGCTGGCGTTCACCTGGCTGCGGGACGGGTCGAATAGACCGGCGACAAAACTGGTTATGCGCCCCCTCAGCGCGCCGAACTGAGCCGGAAAGCCGAAGATGGAGATGCGCGTGACCGGATCAGCCTCTTCCTGGAGGCGGTCGGCCATCTCGTCCGCGAGTCGTTCCGCCAGCCCATCGAGTTCGGCAGGAGCCGCGGCGGCCATGTTCCTATCGCGCTCCGCCGTCTGGAATGTCGTGCCCCATACCTTGCGTCTGCGCGCCTCGTCGAAACCGCCGAAATAATCCGTGAACCCTGAAACCAGATCGGCCTTGGTGAAAAGCAGATAGACGGGAAACTGGATCTTCAGCGTCTCGTGAATTTCTCTCAGGCGGCTGCGTATCTCGACGATGTGGGCATCAAGCTGCTGATCATCGAAGCTCATCACATCGGCAAGGCTGATGGCCAGGATGACGCCGTTTATCGGTTGTCTGGTGCGGTACCTCTTGAGCAGTGACAGGAATGCGAGCCAGCTCTTCTTGTCAATCTCGGGATTGGAGTCCTGCGTCGTATAACGACCTGCGGTGTCGATCAGCACGGCCTGATCGGTAAACCACCAGTCGCAGGCACGTGTTCCGCCAACACCGGCCACCGGTTGGGCGTCCCCCGAACCGGCAAGCGGAAAATTCAGGCCTGAATTGACCAGAGCCGTTGTCTTGCCGGCACCCGGCGGGCCGATGACAACGTACCAGGGGATCTCATAGAGAAAGTTGCGCTTGCCGCTCGACCGTTTGAGCGCCGCCACGGCCTCATTCATCCGCGCTTCGAGCACCCGAGAATCGTCATCGCGGTCGTCATTGTGCGCAACGACGGCTTCGAGCGCTTTTTGCGCCTTCCTCGCTTTCCAGAAACGCAGCGCGTAAAAAAGCGCCAGCAGCGCGAGGATCACACCAATGATCGTCGCGCGCAGCCACCCAGGTCCGAGCGGCCGGATGTCGGCGAAGCGGATCAATGGCCCGGCAAACCACACTGCCGCGACGAAGCCGGCCAGCGCGATCACGCTGAATATCCGCAACAGCCAACGCGTCATGGGTGGTTCCAGCGGGCCGTGCTCACAGTGTTTCCTCCCGGGGGATCATCACATCGACACGGCGGTTCTTGGCGCGGCCATCCAGTGTCGCATTGTCGGCGATTGGCTCGTCCTCGCCTTTACCCTCGACCGTCAGTCGCGAGGGATCGCTGAATTTCACTGCCATCAACACTTCGACTGCCTTCGCCCGGGCGACGGAAAGGTCGAAGTTGGATTTGAACGCGCTCGACTTTCGTGGTTTCACATTGTCCGTGTGGCCGACGATCCGGATTGGTCCAGGCTCGTGTTCCAGAGCCGCGGCGATGTCGGTGGCAATGGGCTGGAATTCCGGCCTCGCCTCGGCCCTGCCGGACTGGAACAGCAGGAGATTGTTGATCTCCACGACGATGAAGTCGCCCTTGGTGCCGATGGTCAGCCCGCCGCCTTCGAGATCCTTGGCCAATGCCGCACGAATACGATCAATCTGCGCGGTGGCCGCTGGTGGGGTGACTTTCGCCGGCTCAGCCAACGGCGCCACGCTGGCGCGTTCTATGACGACTGGTGTTGATGGGTCGAGCGCCAGCAATTCACCCGCGACCGCCTCGCCTTCATTGGTTATGAAGACCCGCAATGCGAAGAACGCCGCTGTCAGCAACGCGGTCGCCGCTGCCGCGACGACCCAAAGCGGCAGGCGGGCGGAGGACTGCGCCATCGTCGCCGCTACGCCCTGCCAATGCGGCGAGATGTCTCCACTGGAACGCGGCCTGAAATAGCGAAGCGTCTCGTAGACGTCGCGACGAACGCGTTCGAGATTGTTGTCTTGTCGCGTCACGCCTCGATACTGGCCTTCGAAACCCAGCGACAGGCAGGCATGCATCAGTTCGAGCAGATCGTAGTGTTTTTCGGGACTGGCCAGGATCTTGTTCAGCGCTTCGTAGAAGCCGGTGCCGGTGGGCTCGAGGTGAAAGAATTGCCGCAGCATCCCGTGTGGCGCCCAGGCGTCATTCCTGGGCCAGGGCAGGTTACCGATGAGATCGTCGGCGGTTTCGCAGAGGGCGAATTTCGCGATCCGGGCATCCTCTTCGGCAACCCCTGACTTCTCAACTATCCGGTCGAATTTCTCAATCGCCTCGGTGACATGTTGCGCCAATGGCGCCGCCTGTCTTTCAACGGGCAAGAGCCTGAACTGTCCGAGCAGCATCAGCAAAGGTGCCGCCGCGGCGAGAATGGGGTTTGCCGCGGCGTATTTGATGCCGCTCCCGGCGTTGAATAGGCTTTCCTGCTCGATCCCTGTCGCCGGCGCAGTTCCAGCAGAGCCTGCCGGCGCCCCAACATCGCCGGGGCCACCTTGATAAATCACGGTTCCGGATGCCCAGCCTGGCGACCGCCCGCCGCCTGGATCGAACACCGTCGAATCCTTGATTGGAGAGGACTGGCCTCGGTCCGCGACGGGCAGCTCGGGAATTAGCGTCGATTTTTGCTTGCTCCGCGGATTTGCGCGAATGACCGTCTTGCCCGCCGGGCCGAAGGGGTCGTCCTCCGAACTCATCGCAGATCGTCCGTGCAGGCGGGGCGCCGGCGATGGGGTGAGATGGGCGCAGAACGGTTTCCAGTCGGGTAAAGGAAAAACAGCCGCTGCCGGCCGTGGCAGTGGCTAGAAGATGCTATCCCGCCGTGGCATGACATTTGCCGCAGACCCCCAGCTTAATGAGTCTTACCCGCTTGGCGAACTGTCTTATGCGATCGTAATCTCAGAAATCGTCGATTGGAACCGGCCGCCGGCGTCAGCGAGACTTTTCTTCGCCGACTGCCGTGCCATGCATTTTTGGCCATGTGCCATACGTTTCCCGGGGCCGTGCCTTCCTGGGGTCTCCTATTTCTGCTTGCCGGCCTTGGCGTAGGCCTCGCTGAAATAGGCCAGGAATATATCAAGCATGCCGTTTTCATGTGCCTCCTCCATGGTCCGCCATGTCGCGACATAGACGTCCCAGGCTTGGCTCTTCTTCCTCGTAAACGAGGTAGGCGGGAGTTTCCTGCCGATCGCCTCGGGCGACAGGTCGTCAAGCAGCCGGGAGAGCGCGGTTTGCATCGCGGCATAAGTGGCAAACTCGTGAGTCTTGAGATCGCGGAACGCATCTTCGATGCTGCGCCTGGCATCAAGATAGCCGGTCCTGCGCCGGGCGAACATGATTTCCAGGATGTCGTCGGTTCCTGGAACGAACTTCATCGGATTGTTGTCGGCGGCGCTGATCATCGTTCGCTGTGTGCTTTTGGCCAACATTTTCGCGGCCGCGCGTGCTTTCAGCAGCAGGGTCAGCTCCTCGACCACGTCCCGCAAGACCGCGCCGATTTCGGCGGCAACTTCATGGGGGTCGCGCGATTGAAGCAATTCCGGCGAAATGCCGGCTGCGATCGCGATCTCCCGCAGCACCTCGTCCCTGGTTGAGGGCAGGGCGGGCGACGGGAATGTCGGCGCGGAAATGCGCTGTGCCGACCGTTGCTGCGCGGGCTCGAAGAAAGGCCCATCTCCGAACTCCAGCGGCCGGCCTGTCGCGACCGGCGTTTCCCGCTGTGTCGAATCGCGGCTGGGGTGGTCTGCCGTGGCGCGCTCTTCTTCGACCGATACCAAGACGACATAGCGGCCGATCAGCATCCGGTCGCCATCGACCAGCCGATGCGGGCCACTCATGCGCTGGCTCGATCCATTGATGAAGGTCCCGTTGCGCGAGATGTCGTACAGCCAGAACGCGCCCGCCTCGTATCGAACCTCGCAGTGCCGACCCGAGATGAACTTGTCGGGGTCGGGCAAGGTCCAGTCACAAGCATCGCGCCCGATTTCGAAGCCGCTATCACGCGCCACGTAGCTGGTCGAGGTGCCAGCGAGCAGGGCGTCGACATTGTTGATCCGCAGACTGATGTACATCCAAGATCGCCGTCGATCGTTGATCGATACTCCAACATTCTAGCAGCTTGCAGGCAAAACAGGACAGCGGCGTTTCAAGCCGACGAGTCGACGGATAAGATTCTGTCGCCCGCCTGTCCTCTTTGGTCAGCGGGAAAACATGTGGTAGGCTAAACATGGCCTGGCGTGGCGGATTTGGAAAGTTCCTGAACGTAACACCGCTAATGACACCGTTGATATAGCGGGAACTTCAAATCCATCACATTGGCGGCCGCGTCCAGGAGGGGGCTCGACCCATGCCGAATGAACGTGCCACCGTTGTCCGCACACCGGTTGGCTCCGATTTGCTGACCTTCACGCATCTTGTCGGACGCGATGAGATCAGCCGTTGCTTTGCCTACACGGTCGGGTTCGTGAGCACAGACTCCGATATCGACCCGTTGAAGATGCTGGGCGGGCCTGTCTCGATCGAAGGTGAATCCGATCCAAAGCGCTGGCTCAGTGGAATCGTATCGGAGTTTCGGCTCACCCGCATGGAGGACCGGCTAGCCTACTACGAGGCCGTCATGAGGCCGTGGCTCTGGTTTCTCGGCAACACCACAGATTGCTATATTTTCCAGAACAAGAGCGTCGTCGACATCGTCAAGGATGTCTTCAAGAAATACGGTATTTCCGAATTCGATCTACGCCTGCAAGGGTCCTATCCGGCGCGTGAATACTGCGTGCAATACGACGAGACCGATCTGGACTTTGTGCAGCGGCTGCTGGAGCACGAAGGTATCTTCTATTTCTTCGAGCACGATGACGGCAAGCATACGCTTGTCCTGGCCGATGCGATGAGCAAGCTGAAGCCTGCGCCGGGCTACGAGAAAGTGCTCTATAACTTTGAAGGTCAGGGCTCCCGGCGCGACGTCGAATACATCACCGAATGGATACCGGGCAGCTCGGTGCGCCCAGGCGCCTATGCCCACACCGATTATGATTTCAAGAAGCCGGGCGCCGACCTCATGGCCAAGTCGGCCCAGCCGTTCAGTCACAAACTGTCCGCGGGTGAGAACTACCGCCAGCCGGGCGCGCATCTCGAAGTAAGCCGGGGCGACAGCCTGGCTTCGATCCGGCGCGAGGAGATCCAGGCCTTGCACCAGCGCATCGCCGCGGCCGGCACCGTGCGCGGCTTGTATTCCGGCTGCACGTTCAAGCTGGACGGTTTTCCGCGCGAAGACCAGAACCAGGAATATCTGGTGGTCAGCGCCGAATACAGGCTGTTTGACCCCGGCTATAGAGCCCAGGCCGACGTCGAAAGCGAGAGTTTCAAAGTGGTCCTCGGTGTGGCGCCGACAGCCTTGCCCTATCGCCCGCCGCGGACCACGCCACGACCGATCATGCGCGGCCCGCAGACGGCGACGGTGGTCGGTCCATTCGGCGAGGAGATATTCACCGACAAATATGCGCGGGTGAAGGTCCAGTTTCATTGGGACCGCGTCGGCAAGAAGGACCAGAACAGTTCCTGTTTCGTACGGGTGTCGCAGAGCTGGGCCGGCAGTGGCTGGGGGTTCATCCAGATACCGCGCATCGGCCAGGAGGTCATCGTCGACTTCATCGAAGGCGACCCGGACCTGCCGATCATCACCGGCCGGGTCTACAATGCCTCGCAGATGCCGCCCTACGGCCTGCCTGGCAACGCCACACAATCGGGCTGGAAGTCGGATTCTTCCAAAGGCGGTGGCGGCTACAACGAACTGATGTTCGAGGATAAGGCCGGCTCCGAACTGGTCAATTTCCAGGCGCAGAAGGATCACAACCTTCTGATCAAGCATGACCGCACAAAGCTGGTCCAGCACGATCAGTCCGACCGCATTGACCACGACGCCAAACACTCCGTCGGCCACAACCTCGACGAGGACGTCGGCAACAACAAGACGGTCAAGATCGGCGTCGACCAGACCACCAACATCGGCTCGAACGACACCGAGACAGTGGGCGCCAACCGCTCGCTGACAGTCATGGCCAACGAGACCATTCATGTCGTGTCGAACTCGACGGAAAACATCGACGCCAATCATTCTCAGACAGTGGGGATTGTACAGACGATTACGGTGAAGGCGGCGCGTTTCGACACCGTCGGCGCCGCGGAAACCCGCTCTGTCGCCGGGTTTCAGAAAAATACGATCGGCGCGACCCGCTCCGTCAGCGTGGCGCTGGGGCAGAGCCATGACGTCGGTGCTTCCGACAGTTGGACCGTCAAATCCGACCAGACGGTGAAAATTAATGGAAATCAGACATTCAAGGTAGACGGCGATCATGCTTCGACAATCGGCAAGGGCCGTGCCGCCAAGATCACAGCGGACGACGGCACTCAAATCGACGGAGCGCATTCGCTCAAGGTCGGCAAGGGCAGCGCCATCGACGTCGCTGAAGACATGTCGATCGCTTCTGGCAAGAATATAACGATCAATGCGAAGGATTCGATCACATTAGAATGCGGAAGTGCATCGATTACTATGAAGAAGGATGGAACGATTCTGATCGATGGGAAGAATATCTCCATAAAGGGCGGCGGTAAGATTGACATCAGTGCTTCCAGCAATGTGAATATTAAAGGCAGCAACGTTCACAATAATTGAGGACAGGCAATATGGATGTGCTCAATCGGATTGACGGAGTGGTAATCGGGCTTGTGATCGGCATTGACGGCGGAATGCCGCTTGTGGTCTTTGTCGGCAATCCCCGCGAGACTGCGATCCCGGCGCGCAGCTTGGCCGAGCTCGATTCGACCGCCATTGGTTCGGAAGTGGCGTTACTTTTTGAAGGCGGCGATCCAACGAGGCCGCTTGTGGTGGGACGAATCGTTGAGCCCCTGCGAAAGAACAAGGACCTGCAGATCCTCCGCGACGGTGAACGGGTGTCGATAACCGCAGACCAGCGCATTGAGCTGCGCTGCGGACAGGCGTCGATCATCCTGGAGAAGGATGGGCGTATCACAATTCGCGGCAGCCAGCTGACGAGCCAGGCCAGCGGCACCAACTGCATCCGTGGCGGAGCCATCCATCTCAACTGAGGCATTCACGATGCTGCGTATCGCGTCTATCGCTGCCATCGTCGACCAGCACGCCAGCAACGCAGCCTTCCTCTGGTTCCGTCGCCGCCATGAAATCGATCGGCCGATCCTGGGCGAAACCGATATCGGCCGCATCGACCAACGCCTGAATGCAAATCTCGACGGGCTGATGGCGTCCGGAAAAGCCGGTTGGGAGGCGGCGCAGGCGCATTTCGCCGATTATGCCGAACTCGGCGAGCTTTTCGTGCTTGGCGCGCTGGCGTTGCGCTGGGGCGATTCCGAAGCCGTTGCTTCGGCGATTGACGCCGCGGCGACGCTGGGCGAGGTTGGCGTGTCGGGCCTGTCCGGCGCGATCGCGCGCACGCCGCGCGAAAACCTGCGTCCGTTCATGGCGGACTGGCTGGACGCGCGCGACGCGCGGCTGCGCGCCCTCGGCCTCGCGGCACTCTGGCATCATCGCGTGGATCCCGGTGCCCGCCTCGGCGTTTTGCTGAGCGATCCGTGCCCGGATGTTCGTGGACGTGCGTTTCGGCTTGCCGGCGGGCTCAAACGGCGCGACCTCCTTCCGGCGGTGCTGGCCGGACTTGAGGGCGACACGCCGAAGGAACGTCTGACTGCCGCTCTTGCGGCTTGCCTTCTTGGCGAAGCGCGCTCGGCTCACTCGGCGCTCGACCGGATAGTGCTGGCAGAACCCGGCCTCGCGCCCGCGGCGATCGAGATGCGCCTTCTGACGACGCCCCTGAAGACCGGCAGGGGCTGGTTGCAGGACCATTTGAAGCAGTCTGCCTTGCGCGCCACCGCAACAGCGGCGATCGGACTCTTTGGCGACCGGTCGGTCATGCCCTGGCTGATCGCCAAGATGCGTGAGCCGGAGCTTGTCTTCGCCGCCGGGCTGGCGCTGCGAGATCTTTTCGACGTGGATTTCAATGATACCAACCTGTTCACGATAGATCCGGCCTTGCTCGGCAGGGAATTTGAATTCCTGACCGCCAGCCCGCTTCCGGTTGCCGATCGCATCACGGCGTGGTGGGATGAGGTGCGCGGCGGAGGCAATCACGAGCCCTTCCATTCGATGCGCAGGCTTCGGCTGGACGCAATACGCGCCGCACTCGTTGAGCCGGATGCGCCGCTGACCGATTGGCGCAGGACGCGCCGGTTCTCGGCTTGGATGTGAGTTCGGCCGCAGGGTTAGCGGCGGGTCATGCCGGCCATCACCGCTGCCGCGCGCAGGCCGCCTTCGGAAGACACCTCGCAGATGGCGGTCGGCCCGGGCGCATAGTCGTTCACAAAGCTATCAGCGGCCAGCATCAGGGCCATCGCCCCTCCGGCAGCGCCTACGTCGCCGATCGTCATCGCTGGATAGGCGGTGGGCAGGATTTCACGGCTCGTGCGGTAAAAGCGCTGTCGCACAATGAGTTGCTCCCAGCCGTTGTAGCGCTCGCCATTGCCGTTGCTTACGACGAAATTGATGTCTGGTTCGGACGGACCCGGTCCGCTCATCGCATCGCGCAGGGCACCGAGCATTGCCCGGCCCTGACTGAACCGCTTCGATAACACGCCATCGGTCTCCTGCGCCGTGCCGACGCCGTGGATCGCCACATGAACACGATCCACCGCCTTAGGCTCGCGGGTGAGACGTACGAAGACGGCGCCTTCGCCTGGCACTAGACCCTGCGCGTTGTCATCCCCAGAAAGGCGTCCGGCCCGGGCCAGCCGGGCTAGATCGGTGTCGTTGACAAGGCTGTCGACGCCGCCGAGCAGTACCTGCTCGGCGCCCTCAGTTTCTAGGATATTGATGGCGCGTTCAAGGAGGCCGAGACTGGCCGCCGCGCCGCCGTCCACAGCCCGTGACGCGCGGTGGAAGTGCTGCCCCGTCGCCGCAATGATCGCGCCAGGGAAGGCTGACGGGCGGATGTCTCCGTAGGCGGTATGCTGGCGAAAGCTCTCAGGTGGAGTCATAAGAATCGCCGTCGCCTCCGTGCGCGATTCGCCGGTGCGCATCGCTTCGTTGATCGCGCGGGCGGCTATGTTGGCAAGCCACTCGCCTTCGTTTCGGCGTACCCGGGAGCGCGCCGGCACGCGGGCAACGGTAATTGTTTCGCCCTCCTCGGTCATCCACGCATCGACTGCTGATAGACCGGCGCGTATAGCGGCGAGCGTCTGCGCAGCGTTGAGGCCAGCAGCTGTGACTGCGCCTGCGCCTGTGATATAAAGCGGTCGCCTCATGGCCGCCACACAGGCTGGTCGCGTAGTGTTCCGTCACCGCCGATGCCTGTGTATTCCTTGCCCTTGCGGGCAGCAGTAAGGAACATCGGTGTCACGTGGCCGAAGACGATCTCCCGCAGCGCGGGCGCGTTGCGCCGCGTCAAGACCGCAAGACGGGCCTTGAGCGTGACGCGTCTGAGATCAGGCTCGATCACTACCGTGTCGGCCCGGAACGCAGCGTTCTCGATGCGATCGTCGAAGATCAGCCGTACCGGCGCGGTGACGGATGGGAGGCGAAAATCCCAGCGGGTTTCGGGCGTTAGCCCGACTAGCGTCACAGCCTCCCCACCTAGTATCTGCGGCAGGCGCTGGTCGGCCGGCGCGCAAAGATAATGCTGAGAATCGAAGTCCTTAGGCGGAAGGGGCCACTGCGTGTCAGTCCACGCTTGATCATAGGTGCCGGCATAACGGATGCGAGGCTGCCACCCCCGCCCGATTACACCGAATCCCGCAGGCTTCGGCCGGTCGGAAGGACTGAGATAGGGTTCCCCCGGATAGGTGATGTTGGGAGCATGGGTCTTTACCGCAGGGTCGGCCGAGCGAGCATGGTGGAAGCCAACGCCAACCGGGTTGCGTGTTTCGACGCGCCCGTCCTCGGTCGTACCGCCATATGCACGCTCATAGACCAGCGACAAGGTGCGGAAAGGGTGCGGCGTCGAATAGCTGCCAGCGTCGTAGATACGGTCGCCGGCAACCTGAAGCGCCTTGCGCACTACGCCAATTCTCAAGCCAACCTGCATCTCGCGAACCGGCTTGTCGTTCGGCGCGTATGCGGTGCCATTGACCACGACCTCGGCGACCGTCTTCACTGGCGCGATATCGGCCTCATAGCGTATCGAGGAGGCTGCGGGGTCGCCGAACGGCTCGTCGCTCAACGCCACGGGAAGTTGTTCGGCGGCCGGCCAAAATGGGGCGCCCGCGTCGGCCGCCTCGAAGCTCGCGGAGAACATGGCGACCATGAGTTCCTGACCCTCAGCGTCGACCTGTACCATGGTGGCGGTGGCAAACGGCGTGCGGTTCTCTATCCAGACGTTGAAAGCAGCCATGTCAGCACCAACGCCCCTCTTTGGACAGGCCGACAGGCCAGTAGGGCTGGCTGGCCAGCACTTCGACGCAAAGGTTCTCGCCAGCTTCGATCACCCATGCAAGTAGGAATATCGGCGGGTCGACGGATTCGGCTCCACCGTCGTTGAGGGCGTCGCAGGCCAGCCAGAACTTGCGCACCACGGCGATGAAATGCATATCGGCAGCAGGACCAGCCGGATATTCCTGAGTTAGGAAGTCGCGCGCGGCCTCGGGGCTGCCGAGCCTGACGGTCTGATAGGTCATCGCCTCCTGCCAATCAGAGGCGACACGCTCCACGTGCGGCCGGAGTTGGTCGAGATAGGTCGCGAACAGTTCGCGATGTGGCGGCGCTCCCGGCTGTGGCACGGCCGATCCGGCAAGCGGCGCGCCGGAGAGCATGAGGTCGTCCGGCGCTTCCAGAAGGCGACGAATGTTCTGCTCGCGTCGATGCTGAGTAAGGATCGGGGACATGGCTCGGCTCCTCTCAGACCACGTGGTCGCTGGCGTCGAGACCAACCGGCTGGTAGACCAGCCAAACAACGGCGTCGACGAGATCCTCGTCCTCGCCATGCAGCGCATCCACGAGCAGCAGCCAGGGAGCGATTGGAACACCGTCTTCAAATCGCCGATTGTCATCATCTTCGTCGTCGATACCCCAGTCGTCCTCCGACGGCGGAATCCTTTCAACAGAATCACGTGCGTCGCCGTAGGTCTCGATTTCCTCGTTGATCGCCACCACGCTAAGGTAATATTTGCGGAAGACCGCCAGCACGAATGGATGCGAGGACGGACCGAACGGCCAGCGGGCCTCGATTATACGGGCGGCTTCCTCCTTTGAAGAGGTTTCGCCTGCAATCTTCACCTGAAGCTTTGCCCACCACTCGTTGGCCGCGCCTAAGGCTTCACGCAGGTCAAAAACGTAATTTCCATACAGGCGATCGAAGGCATTCATGCGCGTGTGTCCTACGCCAGATAGGTCTTGATGCGCTGCTGAACCTGGGCAATGGTCTCATTATACCGCGTGAAATGGGCCATACCTTTCTGCACATTATTAAGGCTGTGGTTGGCGCATTGTGGCTGAACTGCGGCGTTGGATGTTGCCCACCTCTTGAACGCTGCTCCGTTCCGGCAACCACCTTTGTACCATGCGATGACGATCGGGGGCTGGTGGTCGGCCGTCTTGCCCGGTTTTCCGCAACGTGCTCCTGTTGGCCCGATCACCCAGCACGGCTTGCCTTGGATATGGGCAGTCTGCGTGGGAGTAGGACCATATCCTTTGCCTGAACGCTCGTAGTGACGGGAGCATCTCTTCTTTCCCGAGAAAGCCTTGCGTCGCTTGAAGCGGGCAAGGGCGGACATGTCGCATGCCCCTGCGGGCGCGGATGCCGCCGCCTGGCCCATCGGATCGCCGTGGCGGCCAACCCCCTTGCCCTCGACTTTCACCAAGAAGGACCAGAGCATGAAGAAGCCCTTACCCTTGATCTTGTGCGTAACGACGTTGCCGCCCTGAACACCGCCTTCGTCGCCGGAACTCATCATAATCTCGGACGCGTTCTCGAGCGCGGTAGGCTCGCCATCAATTTTAACGCTCTTGCTTCCCTTAATAAGGTCGCCGGCCTGCAGCATGTTTACATAGGGCACAGGCACCGGCCCGGCCGGTGGCGGAGGAGGGCTGAGACAAACGTCGCCTGGCGCAATGCCCTTGCCACCACTCCCCTTGTGAAAAAAGCCCATGCTCTCAGCGAAGACAGTAAGGCCCATCGTCAGATATCCTCGATTGTGGGCTTGGTGGCCCGTAGCTTCGGCAAGGCGTTGTCGGCGAGGTCGTGGATATCAGCGAAGCTAAACTCGATGACGTCGAAGTCATCGCACCAGAACGTTATGGCGGAAGCGTCGCCCGTGCTCGTCTCTCTCAGCAAGGCCAGCGTCTCTGCTAGCTTGGTGGTTGACCAGTTTCCTTCCACAGCGCCGTTAAGGCAGGCGGCGATTTCGTCAAACCATCTGGCGGTAGGTTCCGGTGGCGGTCCAAGCCGCACAATGGCAAAGGGGTATCGGCGCCCGACACGGTCCTCGCTCATGCGCCATGCGCCGGCGCAGGGTAGGTCACCAAAAATACCGGGCTGCATAGTAAAGCGCCAGACACGCGAGTCCAACTCACCTTCATCCGGCCGCGCCAGCAATTCCATCGACATCCAGCGGTCCCAGCGGTCGATAAAAGTCCGCGGCAGGTTCCAAGCGACGAAATCCCCCGTCGCCGGGATCTTGCCGTAGAAGCCGGGCGCGTTCATATCTGCGGTGGACATGTGAATTTCTTGAACATTTCGAGGTTGTAGGGGTTTTCGACGCTGGCGGCCTTGAGCTCGAAATCGGCGTACATGCCTTTCGTGCCTAGGCGCAGAGTGTAGACGTCAGTCAGCGCCGTGCCGGCGAAGCGGCCGCTGCGCAGCATCCTCAGCCATGCCCAGCTGCCGGTCTCGTTGAGCATGATTTCGGGCGATCCGTCGATCGGCTGGAAAGCGAGCGAAATGACCCCGGTGCCGTCCTTGCCGGGCCAGGTCATCGGTTGCGGCCGCGTTGCGTTGTTGTAGTAGACGAGGCTCTGGCCATCGAGATTGAGCGTGACGCGCGTGAGGTTGGGAGACAAATCCTTCGGTTCGAGCGTGAAGCTCATCACCGGTCCGGCACCCCCGGGGAAAAGATCGTCGCGGATGTGCCTGGCCTGCTCGAACGCCGCCAGCGCCGAAGGGTCGAGGCCGAAATCGGCGCGCCACTTCCAAGGCTCGCCGGTCGTGTCGACATAATTGATCAGGTGGTCGTTGATGAAACCGTCGATCAGCCCGGCCGGCCCGAACAGGCGGGCGAAATCGTGCACGTTGACGTCGACCGCACTGGCTTCGCTGAAGGGATAGCGATTGTTCAGCGCCGCCTGGCAGAAAGGCAGTATGTCGGCCCGCCAGATGGCGTTGAGTTCCGAAGTGACCGCCTTTTGAGTCAAATTGCTGGTGTCGCCGGCTATCCCGCCCAACCAGCTGTTGATGGGATCGGGCAGAATCTGGGCCTGCCTTGCCACCGCGCCCGTCAGTTCGGCAAGGCCCCCCTGTTTCTTGATGGCGTCCTGTGGATTGGGGTTCGCGGTGACCGTTTGCAGGACGTTCGAAAGCGCGGTCAGTGCGACAACGGCAGCATCCAGCGCCGGTGGCTGGCCGTCGACCTCTGCGATGGTGCTCTTCAGCGGTTTGAAATGTTCGGCCACCAGATTGCCGGTCAGGTCCACCTCACTGGCGGATCCGGCGCGGGGAAGTAGTTTCGCACCCGATGTCGCCAGCTTGCCAAGCTTACCCAGCTTGCCGAGTAGTTTCGAAGCGCCCTTGGCTGCCGCCTTGTCGTCGGCAGGCGCTTCGTCGGAACGGGTCAGTTCTGTCTCCTGGACGACCGCCGTAAGCAGCCGCTTCAGCGCTGAATCAGCACTCGAGAGATCTTTCAGATTTTCGCCGGCGACATTGAGATCGGTCAATGATGCAAGCCTCATGTCGCGCAGGAAGCTGTCCCATTGCGCGATGTAGTCGTCGTAGTAGAGCTTCAGAATATCCTCGGACAGCGCCGAGACGGATGTCTCGGAATTTTCCGAGCAACCGCCGGCGAAAACCGCACGATCGAGCGCCGCCTGGGCGGCGACATCGTCGATGCGGTCGAGAATGACGTCGTGAAAGCCGGAATAGGTGAAAGCGCCCGAAATGCCGACGCGTAATGTCTTGCCCGAACGCCGTGCAAACACTTTGCCGCCGTTTGGGCCGGCGAAATTGGCCGGTATCCACTCCTTCAGCCCGGCCACTGCCGGATCGGCCAACAACTGCTTGTAGCCACGCGCCGGCAACGAAATCGTGCAGACCGTTTTCAGAGCTTCGGCAACCAGGGCCTGGTCCGGCGCGACATAGCTTTCGTCGACCGTCATCCGGCGGATCGCGGCAAGCTGATGCTCTTCGGCGTCGGCTGTCGGAAATGGCGCCGCGGCCGCGAATTCGGGCAGACTGTTCACCCACCAGTTCTGGGCGTAGTCGGGATCCATCTGCGACAGGCCCGTCATCATGCGATAGGTCTTGAGCGCCCCGAGCATGAAGTCGGGATCGCGGATCTGGCGCCACATCGTCGCCTCGAGCAGGGCCACCATCCGGGGCTCGAGCACGTTGCGGAGGGCGTGGTCATAAGTGTCGGCCTGTGCCCTGACCAGTTCCGCCGAGGCCGATGGGCCAAGCAGATCGTGGGCAGCGCCCGGCGGTGCTGTCCGGGCATTTGCGACCGCGTCCATCGCCTCGAGCGCGCCGTCCATGACAGGCTGCTCCACCGATGCCGGGGTTGCGGCAGCGGAGGTCAGTGGTGTTTGCAGCGCTTCAAACTGGCCTGCCTGCGCCGAGATCGCATGGCGGTTGTCAAAATAGGACCAGGTGAACAGGCCGCCTGCCAGCAACGCCGCCGCAGAGCATGCGGCAGCGGCGCCGCGCCAGATCCAGGCGCGGCGGCGTTGCGCCAGCGGGTCGAATGTACCGAGGCCTGCTTCCTTGAAGATGACTTCAGTGAGAAGGTTCTTCAGGAAGAAGCTGCGTTTCTCGACCCGAGATGCGGGCAGGGCGCGCCGCGGCGGAAGACCGAAGGAGGAAGACAGCGCGGCGGTCAGCCGGTCGATAGGCGCTCCTTCCTGCGTCGCCGATGTCAGGTAGAGGCCGCGCAGCCAGGCAGCCTCCTCATACCGGCTTTCGCCGAACATGGCTTCGACCAGCACCTGTATCGGTTCGGACAAGCTTGCCAGTTGGGCGGGAAACCTGAAGATTTCGGCACGGGCGGCGAGTTTGTCCTCGTCCTCCAGGCGCGTCACCAAGCGCCGCTCGAGTTCGGTCGCCAGCGTCGCGATTTCTCGTTCGATGGTCTTGCCATCGACGCGCGCATCCAGCGCGAAGGTCGTCCCCCACACCTGTTCGCGCGAGGCGGTCGACAGGCCGCCGAAGAACGGCTCGAAGCCCTTGATCAGGTCGGCCTTGGTCAGCATCAGATAGACCGGCAGGCGGATTTCAAGCCGGTCGTTGAGCTCGGCCAACCGGCGGCGGATCTTGCGCCCGTGCGCCTTGATGGCCTCGTCGCCCTCCGAAAGGACGTCGATCGAAAGCGCGACGATTACGCCGTTCAGCGCACGGCGGCCGCGATGTTTCTTCAAGAGGTCGAGGAAACCGAGCCATTCGGCCGCGTCGACATCCGGCTGGCTCTCCTGCTGGACATAGCGGCCGGCGGTGTCGATTAGAACCGCGTTTTCGGAAAAGAACCAGTCGCAGTTGCGCGTGCCACCGACCCCCTGCAAGTCGTCTGTGAGGTCGATCGGAAAATTCAGTCCGGACTGCCGCAAGGCGGTGGTCTTGCCGGTGGCCGGCGGCCCGACGATCACATACCAAGGCATCTCGCGCAGGAACTTGCGCCCGCCCAGCTTGCGGCGCCTCAGTTCGGTCATCACCTCGGCGAACTTGGCGCCCACGGCGGCGACGTTCTCTTCGCCTGGGCTGAGCGGCTTTTCCACCGCTGGCGCGGCAATCTCGGCGACGAACATGCGGTTGGCGCGGATCGCCCGGCGCTGGGCAACGATCAGCCAGACCAGCCAGAAGATGACCAGCAGCGCGATGATGACGATGCGCACATTTTCGGAGGCGAAGGGGTCGTAGGGACCAACCCTGACGATCGGACCGAAGATCCAGATAACCAGGGATAGCAGCGTCAGGCCGATCAGCGTCCACAGCCAGCGCGATGTCAGGACCGCCCAGAGGAAGCGCAGGATGAACATCTCACAGCCTCTTTTCGACGAGCACCTCGACGCGGCGATTCAAGGCTCGCCCCTCGCGCGTGCTGTCGCTGGCCACAGGATCGGTGGCAGCCCGGCCCTCCGAATGGACGCGATCCTGCGGCACTCCGTTTTGAACCAGCATGTCGGCAATCGTCCGGGCGCGAGCCTCGGATAGTCGCTGGTTGGTCGACAGCGGGTTGGTCTTTTGCAAAGGAACGCTGTCAGTATGGCCGACCACCGTGATGTTTCCGATCAGCTCCTGATTGGCGAGGATCACCTTGGCGATCGAACCGATCAAGGGTTCGAAACCATCGGTCAGTTGTGGCCGCGATGACTGGAATAGTTCGGGGTTGGAGGCCTGGATGATCAGCTTGGCCAGTGAAACGCTCTCCGTGCCGCTGAGAGCAGATTTGAGCTCGGCCGGCGCCCCCGCCTGGAATTCCGGCAACAGCGCAAAATCCACTTTTTCCGGTGGCGGGGCGTCGACTTTGGGCGACGCGCGGGTGATGTCGCCGCGGGCAGGCGGTGGCAGGGCACGAACAAGTGCGGAAAGCTCGACCGCCTGGCTGCTCAGTCCCATCGACAGCCCGATATGGATCGCCGCGGCTGCAACCGCAGCACCGAGCGCCATGACCCAGATCGGCACGATGAAGCGCTGCGGCTGGTCGGAGGCGATGACACCTTTCCAGTTTGGCGCTAAAGGCGCGCCTTCGGCGTCGGCATTGCGCAGGAAGCGGGCCGTCGCCACGCGAACCGCATTGAGCGAGCGGTCGCCTGAGCGGCCGGGCACGCGATATTTGCCACGGAAGCCGAGCGCCAGGCAATGGTACTGCAGTTCGAGCAATTCTCGGTCCCGGTTAGGATGTCGTTCCAGTTCGTCGAGTCGCGTGAAGAATTGCGTGCCGGCATCGACATCGCCGCGCAGCATGACGACGAGCGGCTGCCGCGGCCAGGCACTGGCCCCGCCCCAAGGCGTGTTCAGGGCCAGATCGTCGAGCAACGCAGCCACCACCCAAGCTGCCTGGTCGGCTCGCTCCATCGAGGACCCCGTCGACATAGCCGTGTCGCGTGCCCGAACCAGTTCTTCGAGCAAACGGGTGCGCAAGACTTCCGGATTGTCTGGCGGCATTGCGCTTTCGAGCTCGGGGGCGAACTCGAGCAAGGGCGCAAAGGCGTTGACAAGCGCGTTCGGGTGGGTGCGAGAGCGTTTTACCAGTGCGCCCGGCGAAAGTGGCGCCATGGGCCTTGGCATCGGCGCGCCGCTCAATCGTATGCGAGTGCGTTCGCGATCCTCCGACAGTCCGAAAGGATCATCGCGGCTCATGATCTCACCTGTTCACCGAATAGCAGTCCACCTGCGGCTCGCTTGGCAACACGCCCGAAACACCGATGACGAAGCCTGGTGCGTCGAGCAGCGAGGCCCAGTGTTCGCTTTTCTGATCCAATTCGAGGCACAGTCGATCGCCGTCGTAAGGGATTTCGCGTGGCTGGGAATGAAGCGGTTTTAGCGGAATGCCGGGCAAGCGCGATTTCCACAGGCCCTCGAACTCGTCGGCCGAGCCGACGGTCGCCTGATTGACGAAGATCTTGCGCAGGGCATCCTCCGACAGCTCCGAGCCGACCCGGATGACGATGCGGCTGGCCACCAGCAGCTTTGGGTTGTCGATGCGAATTTTCCAGACATTGGTCGAGTGCCGCATGACAGGCAGCGCACGCGATTTCGGCTCGATGTAACGAAGGCTGAGAATGAGCGAGCGCAGCGCGTCCGCCAGCGCCGAATAGGCAGGGCCGGGCGCCATGTGATCGTAAGCGGGCAACTCGCCCAGCCGCCGCGCGCTCGATCCGTAAGTTGCCATCGAACCGGCGAGCCCGGCAAGTTCCAGGTAAAGCTCGGCCGGATGGAAGACATCCTGCGCCAGCATGTGAGCCAGACGCGGACGCGCCGCATTGGCGAGATTGAGCATCAACAGATCTTCGACGCTGCGCCCAGGCCCGCCCATGACCATCTTGCCATGCGCCTCGGCGATCTGGTCGAGGCCGGTGACAACTTCCAGAAGCAATTGCCGATACCAGGCCACCGCGCCGGTAACCAGTGCCGGTGGCAGGAAGGTCTCGTCCAGAGAGACGCCGCCATCGGCTCGAACTCCGTTGAGGTCGGCTATCGGCAAGGCGGTGTAGCCACCAACCGACTTGCCAGGTGCAAGCAGCAGCGCCTGCGGACGGGCGATTTCTATTTCTTCAGGATCCGAACCGCCCTGGACAGCGTCGCGCACCGAAACGATCCGCCCGTGATATCGCGCTCCAGAGGCGGCGGCGTGTGCCGGATCGAAGCCGACACCACCGGGAGGCTCCAGCGGCAAGGCGACCAGCACCGGCCCTGCGCCCGTCTCGGGGGTGACCGGCAGCGGTCGCGGCGCGTCCATCCAATCCGGAATGGAAAAAGGTGTCCCATCCGGGAAGATGCCCCGGGCCGACAGGATCGCGACCTGGCCGGATTCCAGCAATGCCTGGTCCAGCGTCAGCTGTCGAAAGCCGAACGTATGCAGTTGTCCGGCCTGCAACGCGCCGCGCACCGTCGCCTCGAAGAAACGATCCTGCTGCTGGAAATGCTGGGTTCGCAGGAAAAGTCCTTCGGACCATAGCACCCTGTTTGCATCGCTCATGCCGCTACTCTCTGCATTGAGCTCCCTTACCTTGGCTGCTAGGCGGAGATGCCGCCGCTGCCCAACGTGACATTGATGGTGAACTTTGATCCCGGCGACACCGACTTGGTTGTCCGCCAGTTCCTGCCGCCAGGTTCGCGGATCAGTGCAACGAAGCCCAGAGCCGTCGCGTCCGGCTCGACAGTGATGGTCTTGGATGCGGATTTTCCGGGCCCGACGGCGATCTGGTCGGAACCGATAAGATCTCCTGCGAGTGCGCTGCCGGCATCCCCCTGCAGCGCAAAATAGTCGGCGGAATTGAATTTGCCGGTGCTTTTTAACCGCATCACGAGAACCGTCACCGGCCGGTCGCCGCCACCTGGCCCCGGATTCATGCCGGCCCCGCCGGTCACGTTGACGGTGATCACCGACGGCTTTGGCGGACCGCTCTGGCACGCTGCAACCAGCCCGGTCGCGCCCAGGGCAATCATCAATTCACGTCGGTCGATCATGGCTTACTCCTCCTCATATGCATCTCGAAAATCAGTGCCGATTTCGCCAAGGAAGCTTTTTTCCGCGCTTTCGGCGATTTCGCGATGGCGTTTTTGATAGAGCTCCCACAGCTTGGCGCCGCGCCCGCCCGAAAGCAGGGTGCCGATCGCCGAATTCGATTTCAGCTCGTCCTCGATCGCTGCGGGATCGAAACGATCGATCATCCGTCGCAAAGCGGCCTGTATGCCTCGCCAAGCGCGCACGTGATGTTGCGCGAGATCGCGAACTGCATCGGCGATGGCCGCCTCCCCGGCGAGAAATCCGGGGCTGCGCTCGGCGATCAGCGTCACGATGGCGTCGTCGACCGACGGCAGAAATTTGAGCGGATTGACTTCGGAGGCACCGACCATTGTCTGGGCGACGCGAGCATTTCCTTTCTCCTCGGCCCGCTTGCGCAGAAGCTGCATCAGCCCTTCCATCATCAGCCGGTATTCGCGGCCGAACTTCTCCATTTCCACGATGCTGTCGCGCCCGGGGAAATCGGCTTCCTCGACGCCCATGCCGCGCAAGAAGGCGGCGCGGAGCGCCATCTCGGCGGGCTGCGCGCTTGCCGGCGGGCGGGCAGGTTTGGAAGCAGCACCCATGCGCGCTGGAGGCAGGACATCGGCCGGTTGCGCGGGAATATCCCAGGGATTGGCGGATGGTGGCCGTTGGGCAATGCGCTCGCGCTGGCCGGTCGAGGCCGAGTTATTTGTCGAACTGGGCGAGGAGACCGGTCCGAAACCAAAATCATCGTTGAAGTCGGACAGCTTTCCCGCTGCGGATTCAGCTCCGTGGCTGGGAGGGGGGGGCCGGTCGAGGCTGAATGGATCCGCCCGGCTGCCCACCCCGCCCTGCTCGACATAAACGGCGGCGTTTTTCGACACCGGCGTTGAAACCGGATCGAGGCTGAACGGGTCGTCGAAAGCAGGCGAGTTGCGCTGGCCGGAGGACGCGCGCTCGAACGCCCCTGGGATCGGCTGCTCGAATGGGTTCGGCAGATCAGCAGGTCGAGGCGGTTGCGGCGCTTCTTCGACCTTGGCGGAAAAGAAGTCATCGCGGCCGATGCTTACCGGCGCCCGCGATGCCGCTGGCAGACGTTCTGGTACCGGCTGGATGACTGCGGGCGCTTGAGCGGCCGCGATCTGCAGGTCGACACAGACGACGTAATCGCCCAGCCTGAGCCGCATGCCGCTTTGAAGGCGTGCGGACTTGCCTGGACCAAGCGGGCTATCGGAATCGTTTATGAACAAACCGCTGCTCGATGTGTCGGTGACGAAATATCCATCTCGCCCGCCAGAGATTTTGCAGTGAGCGCGTGAAACGAACATGTCGGGATCATCGATCTGCCAGCCTGCATCGGCGCTGCGGCCGATCACCAGCTCACCTTCGTCCAGGCGAGTTTGCCGCACCGCCTGGGTGCGTGGCCCTTGCTCTAGCGTTAGCAGCAGACTCATGCCGCGCCCCCCGCCATTTCCGGCCGCCATCCGACGATTGTGCGCAGCCGCATATCATCAGCATCTCCCCTTTCAGCGGGTCGCGCAAGCCAGGCGGTTCGGCCGAGCTGCACCGCTCCGATACGGGGCGGCGGCACTGCTTCACGCGCAAGCACGATACGCAGATCGACATCGAGAGATTCTCCGACCATGTCGCGAACCGCGTGCTGGAACAGTTTGAGCCGCTGGCTGCCCGGCAGGAATGTCTTGAAATCATCATACTTCAAAGGGCCGACCCGCAGTTCGATCCTGCTTTGGCGGGTGAAAACGCGTGGGCCGATCGTCGCCCCCCGACCGAGCACAGCAAAGGATTTTGCGAGGCGGGTCTGGAGGCCTGCTGGTATGATTGTCCAGGCGGCGACGAATTCCTTGATCTTTACCGGCACCTTGAAGGCTTCCGCCAGGAACAGTGTCAGTCGTTCCGGGCCCTCGACCTGGCTGGCGAGCGAAGCCGCCTGGCGAAGCTTCACCATGTCGAGATCGATGTTTCGGGTGCCGGGAAGTCCGATACCGGCCATGGCCGCAAGCATGGCGCGAACCCGGCCACCGACCGCGCGTTCAACCTGAACGGCCGGATTCGCATCCGCCCACGCCCGATAGTAAAGGGCGATCATGCGGTGCTGCAGAATGTTGACGAAATCGACGAAAGTAGTGTCGCTGGTCAGCTGTGCGTTGGCCCCGGCGAACCACCGCTGCGACAGCCGGTCGAGCACCCAGCGCGTCAGATGCAGCGGCATTGGACCCTCGGGGCCCAAGAGACCCAGATTTGCAATCGTGACCCGGGCCGGCTTGCCGTTGTCGGCTTCGCGGAAATGGACCAGGTCCCTGGCCGAGAAGGCGAGGCGCACATGCTGGCCAAGCCTTGCCGGCTCACGGTCGGGACGGCCGGAATGGCCGAACACGGCATTTTGCTGTTCGAGACGGCGCAGCAATTCGAAAAAGTCGAACCCTTCGGACAGACCTTCAGCGGGGTTTGGGCTGGGCTTGTCTAGATCAGGGAGCGATTGCCGGGCGTCATCGGCCATGGCACATCCTCCTGCTTCTGCAGCAGCCGCGTGCGGGTCCGCACGAAACCGTTTATTCCGGCATATCGGGCGAACAGCCGCGCCAGCAAAGCCGAAAGCAGCAAAGTGCTTTGGCCAGCCAGGATGGATTCATCGACATGCAACGTCACCTCGGTGCCGCGTCCGAAGCACATCGGCCCCTCGATCTGAAGCCGCTCCACGACGGGCCGCGAGTCGATGCGGGCGATCGAATGTACATTGCGAGCCAGGCTGGGATCGCCTCGGTCGGCATAGATATCGAGAAGCGCATGCAACGGGTCGACGCCGCGGCCCTCCTTGGCAAGGCTGAGGAAGTTGAGCATGAGCTGTGCCACCAGCCGCCAGGCGAGATCGTCGGCGCGCGATTCACCCTCGGCCCCTGTGGGCAGTGCTGCGGGGATCGCCGGCTGCGGTGGACGCAGGGCTCCAAGGAGCCTGACGATTTCGACCGGGTCGCCGGCCTCAAGCGTCAATGTGGGATTGTCATCGAGGATCGGCAGGTCACGATTGGTGCACAGTGCTACGACGTCGAGACGCTTCAGAGGTCGGTACGCCGGGCTTGCGAGCGGTCGCGATACGGCCAGGAAAACGTCGTCGCCGGTGTATGACGTGCGCGTTAGACCGTCGCGCCGTTCGTCTTCGGTCGCGCGCCGAGGGCGCCGCTCGGTTGAGTAGACCCACCCACTGCCGCTGTTCTGCCCCAGGCTGAACAGTTCCGGAATTTCGGCGTCGTTGCCTTCGGTGTCGGCGTCCTCAACACGAATGATCCGATAGATTTCAAAGTCGCGCGCCCTCGTGCGGTCTGCATGCAAAACCTGGCGTGTCTTACGCGCATCGATCTCGACGACGTTGCACTCACGTTCGAAAAGATTGATGATCGGCGTTGCGAAAAGTTCGAAGTCGGCCGATGTCAGATCGGCCAACTCTGGCACCGGACGCCTGAATTGGAAGACGATCTCAAGCCCTCCGTCGCATCGACGCACGACAGGCTGTAGCCCCGAAACCCGCACATAGTGGAAGCGCTCGGGCATTATGAAGTATTCTCGCAGGAGGCGATATCCTTCGAATGTCGGGCGGGTACGCGGCATCAAGGCTTCGTCGTCGCTGATGCCAACCATTTCGGGCGCTGGCAAGGGCGACAACGGGTTGCTCTTGCCCTCAGCGCGTGCGCCAACGGTTGAGCAAGTGCCGAAGATCGCGTCGAATAGCAGCGGCGCCTTGGTTCGCCCGGCAAAATAAATATCGAGCCGGTCGAGCGTCAATTCGTGGAGCTTGCCTTTTCCGGTCGGGGCCAGCGTGATGCGGAGCGCCGCCTCGCCGCGCACACCGCCGACCGTGGCCATCCCGGCCGCCGCCAACGCGCTGCGGTCCTGAAAATAGCTGACCGAAGTGATTGCTATCGGCCACAGGGTCGTCTCTTGCGCGGTCGAGAAAGTGCAGCGCGTCGAAAGGCCGGGCCGCAGGCTGGAAACCAGCCGGGTGTTGCGCCTGACGACGTGGCCGTCGAGCATGGTCTGGACCTGCTGGCCTGGTTTGAGCACCACCATCGCCGTTGCCGGCGCCGGGGTGACCAGATCGGGATAAAGAACGTCGAGCACACTGCGCGAAAATCGCGAACGCTCGGCGTCGACCTTTAGCCGGGTGCGCGCCGCGAGGAAAGCCACGCCATCCAGCAGCCGCTCAACATAGGGGTCCGGACAGGGGACCGTGTCGAGGGAAAGGTTGCGCGCGACCGCTGGATGCATATCGGCAAATTCGGCCGCAAGGCCGCGGATGTGGGTCAACTCCTCCTCGTAATATTCGACGAAGACCCGATCCATCTCAGGCGTCCCTGATTTCGGTCCGCGCCGCGCCGTTATCGAGATTGATCGTAGTGCGCAGGCGCATGCGTTCCGGTGTCGGGGTTATGATCAGCACACCGTCAATCTCGATCTTGAGGCCCGCGGTCTTGTCGCCAAGCGTCACTGTGACCTTTGTTGCGCTTTCCTTGAGGCGGGGCTCGAAGGTGGCGAGCACCGCACGGATCTCACGCGCCAGCACATCGCGATCAAAGTCGCGCGAAGACCTGCCCGAGAAGGAGGGGACGCCGTAATTGACCACGCTCCGGCGCACCTCCGGGAAATCTGCGAGCGATGGTGGGTTGTCCGATACCTGTTCATTTTCCAGATCGGACAGGAGCGGCGTGGCCTCGAAGCGCTCGGTGTTGAAGAGCGCCTCGACGTCACGCCGCACTGCTTCTCTGAGGACGCGGGCTGACACCACAACGCCGCGACTTTCGATCTCGACCCGATGCTGGGTCTGAAAGGCCAATCGATGCAGGCGCCGTTTTTGCTCGGCTGTGAGTTCGGCATCAGCGTCGATGGCCCGCGCGCTGGCGCCAACGAGGGCGTCGACACGGTCGGCGCCAAGCTCGTCGAGCAAGACATGGCGCAGCTCGTCTATCTCCGAGGTCAGACCAGGCAGGTCATTGACGAGGCGATCCCAAAGCGACGGCTGGACGGCCTCGCTTTTTGCCCGCAAGCTGCCGGTACTCTGCTGCTTGCCAGCGTCGGGTCGCCGACCCTCACTTGCCGACATAGACATCCATTTCGGCTTCATCATTGCCGTCATAGACGAACTTGATCTTCTTGTAGGCGAAGCTGACCTCTTCCTGGATCAGGTCTTCCTCATCCTCGGCCTGCGACATGTCGTATTCCATGATCGAGGCGTCGGTGAGGGTGACGACCAGATAATCCTTAGTCTCGCCATCGATCGTCCGACGTGCCGAGAACACCACTTCATCGAGGGCCTTGTTCTCGAACAAGGCTTTCTTGAGATAGGGCGAAGATTTGTCGTAGTGTTTGATGAACTTGATCATGCCCATGGACACGCGGCCCCGACGTGAGAGCGAATTCGGGTCATAGGGTGCGACCATCTTGTAGTCGACGCCATGGATTTCGATCTCATCATCGTGGCCGTCGCGGGTGCTGGGGCCCTTGATATCAGGAACCTTCAGAAAACCATCAATCTTTACTGGCATTGTCTCTCTCCACCATTGTCAAAAAAAAGATTGTTGTTGCTGTAATCAAGTCTTAACGGACGGCAGTTCCGACACCAGTCGAAGCGAGGCATTGATGCCCTCCAACTGGTAATGCGGGCGCAGATAGAAGCGGGCGTTGTAGTAGCCCGGCCGCCCCTCCACGCTGTCCACTTGGACCTCGGCGGCGGCGAGCGGGCGCTTGGCGCGCGCCTTGTCGTCGGCAAAGGCCGGGTTGGCCAGCACGTAGCGGTTGATCCACTCGGTCAACCAGATCTGCATGTCGGAGCGTTCCTTAAACGACCCGACCTTGTCTCGCGCTATGGCTTTGAGATAGTGCGCAAAGCGCGAAACCGGGAACAAGTAGGGCAAGTTGGCGCTCAGCCGCTCATTAGACTGCGCATCGGGGTCCACCAGTCGGCCGGCGCGCGTTTCGTCGTCCTGTAACGAATGGGCACCGATGAAAGCCGCAAGATCCGTGTTCTTCCGGTGCAGGATCGGCATCAGGCCAAGCTTGGCGAGTTCCGCCTCACGCCGGTCATCAATGGCGACTTCCGTGGGGCATTTCATCGCTATCGACCCATCATCGGTCGGGAAGCTGTGCACCGGCAAATTAAGCACCGTTCCGCCGTTCTCGACGCCGCGGATCTGGGTACCCCAGCCAAACAGCTTGTGGCTGCGGTTGATGTTGACGCCCATCGGGAAGGCGGCATTCATCCAGACATACTTGTTGTGATCGCCCTGCACCTCTTCCTCGAAGGTGAAGCCCTTCACCGGAACGGTGTCCGTGCCATATGGCAGCCGGGCCAGGACGCGGGGCATGGTCAGCCCGATGTAGCGAGCATCCTCGCTTTCGCGCAGCGACTGCCAGGAGGCATAGGCCGGGTTGGAAACGATCTGCTGCAAATCCTGAGGGTTCGGTAATTCCTGCCAGCTATCCATACGAAACAGTCGAGGCGAGGCGGCCGCGATAAAAGGCGTGTGCGCAGAAGCGCAGATGCCGGAGATGTTGCGTAGCAGACCGACATCGCGCGGGTGGTTGGAAAATTCGTAGGCGCCGATCACGCAGCCGATCGGCTCACCGCCAAGCATCGAATATTCGTCTGTGTAGACTTTCTTGAAGATCGGACTCTGATCCCACATCTGGCCTTCGTAGTCTTCGAGCGTGTCGGCCAGCTGCTCCTTGGAGATGTTCATCACCCGGATTTTAAGCTTCTGGTCGGTCTCGGTGTTGTTGACGAGGTACCACAGGCCGCGCCATGTGCCTTCCATTTCGCGCACTTCCGGCGCGTGCAGGATCTCGTTGACCTGAGCCGTCAGCATCTTGTCGATACCGGCGATCAGCGACTTGATCGACTTGATGGCATTGGACGAGATGGTTGTGGTGTCGGAACGGGACTGCGCTGCGAGCGCGAGATTGCGCACGAGTTGCTGCAGCTTCTCGCTGTCGTCTTTCTTGACCTTGAAATCCTTCTCGAGGAGTCCACTGAATTCTCCAAGGTCTATGGCTTCAGCCTCGGCGGCGAGGGTGGCGGTCTTTTGCTGTTCGGCCATGGTTTATTCTCCCGCCTTGTCGTCGTCAGTCAGCGCCTGGCTGGCGATCTTGCCAAGAAGTGGCTCGTTGTTCAGCAACTGCGCGATACGCTTTTCGGCGTCTACGCGGCCATCCATGAAGCCCAGCAATTCCTCGAGCTGACGACGCATCTTGAGGATCTCGGCCAGTTGCGGAACCTGCTCGGCGATCTTGTCGGGGGCGAAATCGCCCATTTTGGTGAAGGTGAGATCGAGCGCCAGTTCCTCGTCGCGCTCTTGGCCTTCGGCCTGCGGCAGCGTGTTCTTCACCCGCGCTTTGACGCGGGGTCCGAGCGCCTCCATGAACTTGGGGAAGCGGTTCGCGTCGGTCTCGACGAAGGAGCGGTCCAGAACCGACTTTGACGCTTCCTTGGTTTGCGAAGCACCGGAAAGGTCGGCCATCACGCCCATGACAAACGGCAGTTCGATCGTCGTCGGGCTGCCGTAGGTTTCCACGTCATAGGCGATCTGCACCCGTGGCGCGCGATTTCGTTCGATGACCTTGGCTTTGCTTTCGGCTGGCATGTGTCTTACCTTTCATCTTTCTGTGCCGTCTTCTTGACATCGGGAACGCCGGCAAGAAGCCGAAATTCCTTCAGTCCCGACGGGGCGAGATCTTCCATCAGTTCAACGAAATCCATATGCACCATTCGGCGCACGCGCCGCGCCAGGTGCGGGATCGGGCTGGACGGTTCGGTGCTGTCATAGAAGGCGACGACGAGATCGAGGCATTTGACGACATCGTCGCGCGAGGAGATCCGGTCGGGCAGGCCGCTGTCGCCGGATTCTGCGTAGCTTGCCACGATTGCCATCGTATCGGCTCCATCGCCGTTGCGAACACGTGCTGCCGGTTCTGCTGGCGTCGCGACCGGCTTTGCGAGGCCGTTCGCGGCAGTGGCACCGGTCGCGTTTCGTTCGAGGGTCGTCAGCAGACGCTGCAGAAACCGCTTTAACTCGGGAAGCGTGGCGCCAGCGCCTTCGAGGCGGGAGTTAAGGGCGGCTTCGACGCTCTCGAGAGCGGCGATCGCGGCGCGGGCGTCGGCTATGAGCAACGTCATTTCTGGCCCGGCCTGATCAATCAGCGCCGCGCATGCGCTGCGCACCCGGTTCACCAGTTGGCTGTGCTCGCTTGCCAGCTTCGCCTTCTCGGCCGCATTCAGTCCCGAAGCAGCCTCCTGCAGCATGACCCGCTCGTCAAGCGAACCCTTCTCCAGATCCGCGCCCAGGATCGGCCCAATGGCGCGCGGCGCAAAGAATGTCATTTTCCGCAAATCTTTGAGTAGACCGTCCTGGCTGTTCTGAAGGTCGGTAAGCGCATTGATGCGGCGCAAGGCTGCTTCGCGCGGCGTGGCACCGGACCGCAGGGCCGGATGCATGGTCGTCCAATGCTGATCGACAGTTTGCGCGATGAGGGTCAGGCCGGCAGCCAGGCCGGCCAACCGATGCTCGTTGGCCAGTCCACGCGTAACAATGACGAGAAGGCGCAGGTCACGGCCGTGAGACCGCAGCTCTTCAGCCCTGGTAAGCACGGTAGGCCAGTCTATCGGAACGTCGACTTCAGTGTTTTTGCTGCCTTGGAACTCGACTTTCTTCTGCTGTTCCGTCAGTCGCTCCAGCTCATGAAAGGCCGGGTCGTTGCGCAAATCCTCCCCTGACGGATTTTCACCGTCGAGCGGAGTAAGCCAAAGTGCGACATCAATCACACAGACCCCCAGCGACCGGCCCTCAACGGCACCTGACCCAAGGTTACCACACTGATGTGCCGTACGCCAATTAAAGCCGCTGCTTAAAAGCTAACGAAAGCTGACCACCGCGTGTTCGCTATGGGATGGCTTGGCGAGACTGCCGAACCCAATCGGCAAAATACACCACACGGATGCGCGAATTCTTCTGCCGCCAGTGGTTCGGGCTTCCAAAGGCTGACGGCCCCGCGAACGGCCTTGGCGACGCCGTCCATCGGGCGCTTTGTCAAGCGACGGCTTATGTGGCAGGTTGTCGACTGGCAGATTGCAGGAGCAGGTTCGATGGAACAGCGCCGGTCGTCACAGAGCTTCAAGCGTAAGGAACTGGTCGGCAAGCTCAATCCTGTCGGCGTGCGCGCCTTCAAGGCAGCCGCGGACACCGCCAAGCTGCGCGGCAACCCTTACGTCGAACTCGTCCACTTCATCGAGCAACTGGTGCTTTCCGATCGCTCGGACGTGCAAATGATCATCGCCGATGCGGGAGTGGATGCCAGCCGGCTCACGGCCGATATGACCCGCGCCGTGGACAAGCTGCCATACGGCGCCACATCGATCGAGGAATTTTCCGACCACATCTTTCATGCCATCCAGGAGGCCTGGAACTTGGCGACGCTTGAGTTCAGCGTCGAGGAAGTCCGCAGCGCGCATATTCTGCTCGCTTGCCTGAAGACCCCGGTCCTAGAAGGCCTGCTGTCGAAGATCAGCGGCGCATTCGACGAGATCGACGCCGACGCGGTGATCGCGCGGTTCGCCGATGTCATGGAGGGCTCACTCGAAGCTGGCACCTCGACCACGGTCTCCGCAACGGAGATGCCACGGCGGGCTCCGGGTGGGGATTCGGCGCTGGCGAAATACGCCACCGACCTGACCCAGCGCGCCCGCGACGGCAAGATCGATCCCGTCGTTGGCCGCGACCCCGAGATCAGGCAGATCGTTGATGTCCTGATGCGGCGGCGGCAGAACAACCCGATCCTGACGGGCGAAGCCGGGGTAGGCAAGACCGCGGTCGTCGAGGGCTTCGCCTTGCGTATTGCCCAGGGCGATGTACCGCCGATGCTACAGGGCGTCAGCGTGCGCATGCTCGATGTCGGTTTGATGCAGGCCGGGGCAAGCGTAAAGGGCGAGTTCGAAAAACGGCTTAAGGCTGTAATCGACGAGGTGCAGTCGTCCGAAACACCGGTTATCCTTTTTATCGATGAAGCTCACACCTTGATCGGCGCAGGCGGCCCTGCTGGAACCGGCGACGCGGCCAATCTCCTGAAGCCGGCGCTGGCACGCGGTGAACTGCGTACCGTCGCGGCAACGACCTGGGCTGAATACAAGCAGCACATAGAAAAAGACCCGGCGCTGACCCGTCGGTTTCAGGTGGTAAAGATCGACGAGCCTTCCGAAGCTGTGGCCGTTCTCATGTTGCGCGGGGTGGCCGGAGTTCTCGAGCAGCACCACCGGGTGCAGATACTGGATGAGGCGATCGAGGCGGCAGTGGGCCTGTCACACCGCTATATCCCGGCGCGGCAACTACCCGACAAGGCGGTAAGCCTTCTCGACACCGCTTGCGCCCGGGTCGCAATCTCGCAGCATGCCACGCCGGCCGAGCTCGAGGATATCATACGGCGGCGCCAGGCGCTGGAGGTCGAGCACGGCATCATCGATCGTGAGGCGGCGATCGGGATCGAGGTGACCGAACGGCAGGCACGGGTCGACACCGGACTTGCCGAAACAGGGGTCGCGCTGGCTGCCGCGCAACAACGTTGGGACCGCGAAAGAGTTTTAGTTGCCGAGATACTCGAATTGCGTGCCCGGCTGCGCGGCGACGGTATGCCGCTCGATGCGATGGAAACGCCAGCGGATGCCAACGCCTCTGAGTCTGAGTTGCCTGAGATCCAAACGCCCAAGGACAAGGCATCCGATCCCAAAGTGAAAACGGCTGTTGCCGATGGACTTCCACCTGATCCGGTCGCCGATCTTACCCGGTTGCGCGAACGCATGGCTGAACTGGCCGAGGCGCAAGGCGAGGCGCCGCTGATCCTGCCCTCGGTTGATCGAAATGCCGTGGCCGCGGTGGTCCAGGACTGGACCGGCATCCCCACGGGGCGCATGCTGTCGAGCCAGACCGAAAAAGCCCTCCGGCTCGCGGCCACTCTGTGCGAGCGCGTGGTTGGCCAAGAGCATGCCATGGAGATGATCGCCAAGCGTGTGCAGACCAGCCGCGCCGGGCTCGGCGCGCCGGAAAAGCCGGTGGGGGTGTTCCTGCTTTGTGGCCCCTCCGGCGTCGGCAAGACCGAAACCGCGCTGGCCTTGGCGGAGACGCTTTATGGTGGCGAACAGAACCTGATCTCGATCAACATGTCGGAGTTTCAGGAGGCGCATACTGTCTCGACTTTAAAGGGAGCGCCCCCCGGCTATGTCGGCTACGGCAAGGGTGGCATCCTGACAGAGGCGGTTCGGCGCAAACCCTATTCGGTGATCCTGCTCGACGAGGTCGAGAAGGCGCATCCGGACGTCCACGAAATCTTCTTCCAGGTTTTCGACAAGGGCATGATGGACGACAGCGAAGGGCGGCGCATCGATTTCAAGAACACATTGATCCTGCTCACCTCGAACGTCGGCTCCGAAGTCATCATGGACCGGACGAGGAACGGCACGGTTCGGACCGGCCTCGAAGATCTGGATACGGCCTTGCGCCGGCCGTTGCTGAAGGTTTTTCCGGCGGCGTTTCTTGGACGGGTGGTAACCATTCCTTACTACCCGCTGTCGGATTCGATGATCGAGGCGATCACCCGTCATCAGTTCGCCAGGATCGCTCGCCGGCTGCGTGCAACCAGTGGCGCGGAACTGGTGATCGGCGACGGCGTCATCGATCTGGTCAGGGCACGCTGCACGGAAATCGAATCCGGCGGGCGGATGATCGATGCCATCTTAACCAACACGCTTCTGCCGGAATTAAGCCGCGGCGTGCTCAACCGGTCGCTTGACGGTGAAAAGATGACGAAGGTGACCGTCGGAGCCTCCGACGGGGGCTTTACTTATTTCTTCGAGTAATTTGGGCGGATGGTACCGGCGCATCAAACGGCTTTTGCATCCCGCGGTGGATTGAAGGATGCCTTCCACGGCATGGCGCAAGAGCGCGGCGAGGCTTTTGTCCGCGCTAGCGTGCAAAAGGCAACCAAGCACGCAAATGAGTTCCTTTGGGCGGCTAGACCTCTCGCCGTCGCTTGCCGTCATAGTCCCCAGGTGTGCTCATTCTGGCCCCTGGATTATACTGAACGTGAATATGCGGAAACATAGGCCCTTGATCGTTCACCAGGACTAAATACTTGGCCTTGCCAAGTTCAGAGTTAAGTTCCTGCTGCAAAAAGTATCCTAAAAGGATTGACAACATACCGGTCCCGCGATCCGCCAGCTTTTTCGTCCTAATATCAACCGCATTGCCGGAATGATGCAGGGACCAGCGGGAATGATTATACCACTCTTTTCCAGCAGTAAGCTCAAGCTCAAGCCGCCTCGGCGCATGTTGTCTGAAAACGCGTCGAATTATCGGAATGGCCTCCTGCATTTGCGGGCTGAGGCCGCTTTCAATCGTTCTCTCCCTCATCGCAATCTCCATGAAAAGAAAGCGTCATTCCCTTACCACAACCATCACACGTACGCCTCATCCATGAATATCGCAGGGCCGAGATGGAGCTTTTTGTGAGTGCAAACGTGACGCCTCAGATCGTATGCAGCCGGTGCACCATGCCATGTTGCCGTCGTCGCCCATTTTGGCGAGCGGTTCTCTGTCATGCATCGTGGCAGGATTGTCGAGTTCGGCCCACCACCCGATCATTACTGCCCCCCGAAAATACGTCAATCTGCGGCGCAACATACTGAAAACAAAAGTAAAAAAATTCCATAGATAATCAGCGACAATCGGCACGCAGATAGCTACTTCGTCGGCAGGTAGTCGTGCCGAAACCACGTCCCAACTCGCCAAGCGCCCGATGGGCTCACGGCAATTGGGGATTGCTGGTGGATTGCGGTAATTCGTTTGGTCGTGCTGGAATTTGATACGAGTGTCATTCCAAGTACCTGGCGACCATCGGCCACGCCGCAAGTTGGCGGCTATCTGCAGCCAGCTTTAAAAGCCAATGACCATCCACGGATCGGTGTCGTATCCGAGGCGCGGCTTTTCCGGGGTTGCTCCATCCGGCATTTTGGCCGTGCCAGTCAAACCGCAGTCCAGATCTCTCACCTGCTTCTTGGTCGAATGCTTCGTAGAGCACAGGGCCGCAGCATCACCGACCACCACTTTCTTTTCCTTGGCAATGGTGCCACCAGTCGCAGCGATCATGATAGCCGCGCAAAATATAGCAACTCTCATCGTACTCCCCCACGGTTGCGCATCATCAAGATGCCGGACATTACGTTACGTCATTTTTATATTAGCACAAGCGAATATTTAATCCTCACGCCCGCCTCCTGCCAATGGCCTCGAGGCGGGCTGCTCCTCCATTTCGCGATGGCCTTCACGCCAAGCTCGTCCGCTGGATCATCGCCACGAGCGATGCCGACAACGTGATGACCGGCGGCGGCGAGCCGCGCCGAGAGCGCGCGGCCGATGCCCTTGCTGGCGCCGGTGACGAGAAATGTTCGCTTTGTCATGATGTTTCTGCCTGTAGTGAAAGAAGGGCGGTCAGGCGCACCCAGATCCAGGATCTGCGCGGGCACAGGGCGACTCCGCCGGAACCTATGGAGGTCGTCTCGACCGGCAGGAGTGCGTAGCGCTGCGCCGGACTCCTGCTCGGCCTATCGTCGTGTCAGGCGGCCCTGCTTGCGGCGCCATTCTTCGAATAGGTGGGGAAGTCCGTGTACCCCACCTCGCCATTGCGGGTGTAATAGACGGACCGGTCCGCTACGGCCAATGGCCAGCCGCTCCGAAGACGCTCGACGAGATCCGGGTTCGCGATATACGGCCTGCCATAGGCAATCAGGTCCACCAGCCCGGTAGCGAGCGCGGCTTGGGCACGCTCGACGTCATTGAAGCCGCCGCACCATATGAACGCGCCGGGGAACGACGCTCGCGCCTTGGCGAGCATGTCATGGTCGAGATGGCGCGCCTCGAACGTGGCCGATTCCATGTTGCCGTCGGGCAGCAGCTCATACAGCAGATGGGCATAGGCCACGCCGCGGCGCCCGAGCTGCTCGACGATGTACAGGAACGTCTCCTCGACGAGCGGATCAGCGGGCATTGAACCATATTTGCCGAACGGTGAGAGGCGAACCCCCACGCGTCCCGCGCCGAATTCCGCCACGACCGCGTCGACGACTTCCATCAGGAAGCGCGCACGATCTTCCATGCTGCCGCCGCCGTAGCGGTCGGTGCGGGTGTTGAGCACCGAGTTCATGAACTGCTCGATCAGATAGCCGTTGGCGGCATGGATCTCGATGCCGTCAAACCCGACCTCCCGCGCATTGGCGGCGGCTTTGGCGAAGGTTCCCACCATGGCCGTCACTTCCTCGGTGCTGAGCGGCCTCGGCGTCTCTGCCGCCATGAAGCGCAACCGGCCGTCCGGGCCATGGGCGAACACCTCTGAGCCGACGGCCTGTTCCGCGGTCACGCCCACTGGCGCCTGGCCGTTCGGCAGAAGCGAGGAATGCGCCAGTCGGCCGACATGCCACAGCTGCATGAAGATGGTGCCGCCCTGACGATGAACCTCTTCGGTCACCGGGCGCCAGGCCTGCTTCTGGGCTTCGGAGTGAATCCCGGGAATGCGCGCGTAGCCGTGGCTGGACTGATCCACGTCGTTGACTTCGGAGATGATCAGGCCGGCGCTAGCTCGCTGACCGTAATATTTGACGGTCAGTTCGTTCGGGAGGTCGCCATCTGTCGGAAGAGCACCCTCGGAGGTGCGGGTGCGCGTCATCGGCGGCATGACGATGCGGCTCGTGAGGTGGACGGGACCTAGATCGAAGGAATCGAATAGAGAGGGCATGGGGCGGCTCCTGTGGAGAATTAAAGCTCCAGACGATATAAAGGGGTACTCCTCAGCAGATTAGTGCCGGACTGGTGGACTCACTATTGCGTCTGAAGCTACAATAGGCGGATGAACTCGCGTTTCGATGGCATCGCCGAATTCGTAGCCGTTATTCGGCTCGGTAGTTTCACCGCGGTTGCGGCGGAAATGGGCATGGCCAAGTCCGCGATCGGCCGGGCGGTGTCGCGTCTGGAGGCGCGCTTGGGCTCCAAGCTGCTCCATCGGACGACCCGCCGCCTGACCTTGACGCCTGCCGGAGAGGCTTGGCTGGAGCACTGCGTCGCGGCACTCGACGAACTTGAGCGTGGCGAGAGCGCCCTCGCGCTCGCGCGGGACACGCCTGGCGGCGAAGTCCGCATCGATCTCCCGACGGCGTTCGGTCGACTGCACGTCATGCCCGTACTGTTAGGGGTTGCGAAACGCTATCCGGCGCTGAACCTCAATGTCAGCTTCACCGACCGGCGGGTCGACCTGATCGGCGAAAACATCGACCTCGCCGTGCGTATCGGCAATCTTGAGGATTCGACCGACCTCGTCGCGCGACAGATTGGGGTCCAGCAGACGGTGATAGTCGGAGCACCTGGCTATCTCGCACGGCGGGGCGTTCCGCGATCCTGGAGCGATCTTGCCGGACACGATTGCATCGTCGGACGACGGCAAGGCAACCGCATCGCCTGGCTGATGAAGCAACCCGACGGCTCGACAGCGCGGCAGGCCGTCCCCGTCAAGCATGAACTGCAGGATTTCGAGACGGTGCTAATGGCCGCTAAGGCAGGACACGGTCTGACGCAACTTCCGTCATGGATGGTGGAAGGCGATCTTCAAGACGGGGCCCTTCAGATTGTCCTGGAGGGCCTGTCAGGCGGCGAACTGCCGATCAGCGTCCTGTGGCCGCAGACAAAGGCGCTGCCGGCGAAGATTCGCGTTACCATAGACGGCCTCGTTCAGTGGTCGCTTGTTTCAACGAGTGTCGCTGCCTAGCAACGTCTTACTTGGAGCAGTCTCAAATCGGCTGTCCGCCGTCGATCCGCCTAATCGCCTCGAAGAGCCGATCACAGGATTTTGCCAGGTTCTTGCCCGGCGTGGTGGCGACCCCGAGCAAGAGGCCGGATTCGGCAGTGGCGGGCGACGCATACCACGCGGAGAGCGGTGCGGGCGACATCCCGAAGGCCGAAACCTCGCGCGCCACGGCAATGTCCGATATTTCCCTCGGCAGCTTCAGCAGCACGGCCAGGCCCGGCGTTGCAATCTGGTCGGCATTCACATTCGCCCAAAGCTGCTCGAGCAACGTCGCGCGCCTTGCGACATAGGCCCGCTTCGTGCGGCGGAGATGGCGAATATAGTGGCCCTCCCGCATGAATTCGGCGGTCGCGAGCTGCACTGCCGGTCCCGGGGCGGGCGCTAAGCACGCCGCGACTTCAGCGAAAGCGCATGCGAGGCTGGCCGGCACGATCGCGAAACCCAGCCGAAGGGTCGGGCTGATTGTCTTGCTGAAGGACCCGATGTGAATGACGCGCCCGTCGCGGTCGAGCGACGCGAGCGCCGGCGCGGCCCTGCCGGTCAGCTGAAGCTCGCTCAGATAATCGTCTTCGATCACCCAGGCCTGGGTCGAAGCTGCCCATTCGAGCAGGCGCAGGCGCCGCTCGAGCGACAAGGTCGAGCCGAGCGGCGCATGTTGACCCGGTGTGACCAGGGCAAGCTTCGCGGTCGGATGCTGGCACAGTGCGTCATCGAGATCGATGCCGTTGCAATCGACCGGGACCGGAGCGAGAGACAAACCGGCGAGTTCGAGCCCCTTTCGGGTCCATGGGAAACTGGGCTCCTCGATCCAGGCGGTCTCCCCCGCCAGCTTCAGAACGGATAGCGCCAGGCCGAGCCCCGCACCGAAACCTCCAGTGATAATGACCTGCGACGGCAGACAGATGATGCCCCGTGCTACGGCGAGGTAGCCAGCGATTTCCCGCCTCAACTCGAGTTCGCCGCGAGGATCGGGGTAGAGGGCGGCGGCAGCGGCTTCGGCGCGGATGGCGTGCGCGCGTATCCGCGCGAACAAGGTGGCGGGGAAGATATCGCTTGCGGGGATGCCCATCTGGAAGATCCGGGGACCCTGCGTCATCTCCTGATAAATCCGCATGAAGGAGCCTTCATCCGGCACCGGCTCGGATTTCGCGACGGTGCGGGGGCGCTGTGCGACGCGCGTTCCCTCAGCTGGCGTTGCCTCGATCAACTGGGCGGCCGCGAGCTTCTCATAGGCGGTCCGGACGGTGCCGCGCGCGACGCCCAGCTGTGCTGCCAGGTCCTGCCATGAGGGCAACCGTGCGCCTGGTTCCAGCGCGCCTTCCTCGATTGCGACGGCCACGCCCTTGCGAATTTGCTCCGCAAGGGAAGTCTTGGCGGCGCGATCCAAATCCAGGTCCAGCGGCTTGCTCATGAAGCCTCAGTACACGATTTTTTTGCGTTCTTGGTGCTTTTTCCTGGCCCGATTCGCCGGCATCTAGACGGGCAAGGAGATGCCAATGCGAATTCGTGCCATTTTCACCGCCGCCTGCGCCGCGATTGCCATCGTCGGGCCGGCCTGGGCGCGCGACGACCAATCGGAGACGGTCACGCCGAAGTTCGAGCAGGTGATCCCCAACATCCCCGGCAAATCGATGGTCGTCGTCGAGGTCGATTATGCGCCGGGCGCCGCTTCGCAGCCGCACCGGCATGCCAGGTCCGCCTTTATCTTCGCCTATGTCGTCTCGGGCGAGATCGAGTCCAAGGTGAACGATGGCGAGACCCGCATCTACAAAGCGGGCGAGAGTTGGTCGGAGCTGCCCAACGCAATCCATTCGGTCAGCCGCAACGCCAGCAAGACCAGGCCAGCGAAGCTGCTCGCGGTCTTCGTCGTCGATTCCGACGACAAGGCCCTCACTACTCCCCTCAATTGAACGGATCGGAACGATGGCCAAGAGGCTCGACTACAACCAGATCGCCCCGAGCGGCGCCAAGGCACTCGGCACCGTCTACGGCTATGTTCTCCAGAGCGGCTTGCCTGCCGAACTGGTCGAGCTCGTCTATCTGCGGGTCTCCCAGATCAACAACTGCGCCTATTGCCTTGACATGCACACGCGTGACCTCGTCAAGAAGGGCGTGAAGATCGAGAAGATCGCGCTGGTGCAAGCCTGGCAGGAAGGCGGCAGCCTGTTCAGCGAGAGAGAGCGCGCCGCGCTTCGCTGGGCCGAGAGCGTGACCAATGTTGCACAGACCGGGGTTCCGGACGCCGCCTATGAAGCCGTGCGTGCCGTCTTCGATGAAAAGCAGCTCGTCGACCTGACGATCGCGATCAGCCTGATGAACAGCTACAACCGAATGGCCATCAGCTTTCGGAATACGCCCCAGGCCGTTCTCGAGAATTGATGGAGCAGAATAATGAATGGTAACGTGATTTCCAGGATCAAGATCCCGGACAGCAAATTGGCGCGCGAGGCGACCGAGTTCGTTCGCGACAGCAAATCGAGTTCCTTTTCAATCACTCTGTTCGCTTGCGCCTTCTGGTGATCGTAACCTGACAGATGGCGGCCCTAAGGAGAGGCGGCTCAACTCGCAAGCCGGCAGCCCCATTGTCGTCGGTCAGGAGTGTGCACGGCGATTCCGAAACCGGCCGTTCCGTATGCGGCCTGAGAAGCGGTACACTCACGTTTCAGCTTGGACTTTGCAGCTATTCCCGCTTGCATCGCGACCGAACTCGCGACCGAAGCGCTCGGAGAGGACGGCTTGAAGGCTTACGGCTCAATGACTGCGTTTCAGCGCATGGGCGATCCGGCAGAGCTCGGGGCGGCGGCACCCTTCCTCGCCTCATCGGACAGCAGCTTCATGACAGCGAGGTAGCGGTCGACGGCGGCCTAGCCCAACTCTGACAGCCGTCTTCCAAGTTCATTGAGCAGGCCTTCTCAGGTGCAAACTGGTCAAGGGTTTCAATCATTTGATCGCTGCCATCCTTGACCAGGATCCGGCCGTAAAGGGCGGCAGGAGAGTCATATTCCTGGCGAGCGATGATGAAGACGCCGCGGCGCAGATTGGTACGCTCGCGGAAAATCTCGGCTTTGCGCCGATAAAGCTAGGCGGGCTTTCCGAAGGCGACTGCTCGTGCAGGCGCGCAGGAACAACTGGGGCCGGCTGGTCTTCAAGGACCTGGTCAAATGATGAACATGACGTCCCCACCGGCAGGGACACGATGCACGCATCGGATCGAGCACTATCCGATGCGTGCGGCCGAGGTGATGCTTGGAAGCAAACGATGAAGTGCTCCGCCTCTCGTCAGCAGTATGATGAATACTTAGTTTTGACGGTCGACCGCAGCAGAAGCCGATCCGGTCGACGGGTTCGCCAGGATGGCGCCCGTAATGATGCGAAAGAGATGATCGGCCCGCGGCGCGAATGAGGGTTGGTCGACCGCCCAGCCGAGCGCCGTCATCAGGGCGAACAGGTCATCCCCATTCATGTCGAGCCGCGCCGCGCCTTCGGCCTGTGCGCGGAGCAGCAGTCGCGCGCTCGCCGAGTGCACCGCTGCGCATGAAGCGTAAAGAGCGGAGTTCGGATTCGTGTGGGCGGCGGCCATCATGGCGACGACGCCCCTATAGCTTTGGGCGAACGCCAACCACTCCTGGAACCAGGAGATGAGCGCTTCGTCAGGCGAATCCGAGGTTTCGAGTTCATCTGCCCTCTGAGTCAGTGCGTCCAGATTCGTACACAGCAGCGCCTCGAACAGGGCTTCTCGCGTCGGGAAATGACGAAGCAGCGTGGCTAACCCGACCTCGGCCCGACGGGCGATATCGCGCATGGACGCATTGATACCGTGCTCGGCGACGACGTCACGCGCGACCGCGAGGATATGGCTGTAATTTTTTTTTGCGTCGGCTCGCATGAGATGCCTTGATAAGCGGATCAGTGATCCGTATATGTGGATCGATGATCCGGTTACTAAGCGGATCGGTGAACCACTAAATAGAGTGCGTCTGCACAAATGGCAACAAAGGCGCCGCCCGCCCCGCAAGGAAAATGAACATGAGCACTATCAGCATCATCGGGTCAGGCGGTATGACCGCAGCGATCGGCGACCTTGCCGCCAAGGCCGGACACACCGTCGAGGTGATGAGCCGCGACGGTGCCAAGTCGCGGGCGCTGGCCGAGCAGGTCGGAGCCGGCGCGACGACCGGAACGTTTGGCGCCGCTCCGGTCGGGGACATTGTCATCCTGGCGGTTCCCTATTCGGCCGTTCTCGACGTGGTGAAGCAGTACGGCGAAAAGCTGGCAGGCAAGCTCATTGTCGACATCACCAACCCCATCAAATCCGACTTCACGGGTTTCTTGACTCCTGAAGACAGTTTCGGCGCGCAGGAGATCGCCAAGGTTGCTCCTGCCAATGCCACTATCGTCAAGGCGTTCAACACCCAGAACGCCCGGGTCTTGGCTGCCGGTCCAATCGGGGGCCATCCATTGGACGTGTTCATCGCCGGGGACGACTCTCAAGCGAAGGCGCGCGTCTCGGCGTTCATCGACAGCCTCGGACTACGTCCGATGGATACCGGGCGGCTGATTATGGCCCGAACGCTGGAGCACGCCTGCATGCTGTGGCTGGGCCTCATGACCCACTCCGTCAAACACACCAACTTCTCAATCCGCGTCAGCCTCCTCGGCTGAGCCCGCGGCACCACGTCTCGCATCACATTACCCAAGGAGCAGCAGCATGCGCGTTTTCGTTACTGGCGGGACCGGCCATATCGGTTCGTATGTCATCCCCGAGCTCATCGCGGCCGGACATGAGGTCATTGGCCTGGCCCGGTCGGACACGTCCGCGACTGCGGTATCGGCACTCGGCGCCAAGGTACGTCGCGGGGATATCACCGACCTCGATGGGCTCAAGGTCGCGGCGGCGGAGTCCGACGGCGTCATCCACGTCGCGCACCGGCAAGACCTGCTGCCCTCCGGCGGGATCGACGCCGTGGCAGCCGCGGAGCTCCAGATCATGCTCGCCTACGGCGAGGCGCTGGCGGGGACCGGAAAGCCGCTCGTCGTCTCAGGGAGCATCGGCTCGCCGAGGTGGGAAGGCCTGGGCCGGCCAGCCACCGAGGAAGATCCGGCTCTTCCCGGCGGCGAAGCATACAAGGGCACCCTGCGGGTTCGCAACGCCGTGGAACTCGCCGTGATCGGCTTAGCGGGACGGGGCGTGCGGTCTTCGGTCGTCCGAATTCCTCCCATCGCGCACAGCACGACCGATGCCGGCTTCCTCCAGCTGCTGATCGGTCTCGCGAAGGAGAAGGGCGTAATCGGTTACCCCGGAGACGGCGCGAACCTCTGGCCGGCTGTGCATGCCCGCGACCTGGCCTCCCTGTTCCGCCTGGCGCTGGAGAAGGGGCCGGCTGGCAAATATTGGCACGGGATTGAGGGCGAGGGCATCCGGTTCCGCGAGATCGCTGAGGCCATTGGCAGCCGTATGGGCATGCCTGCTGTGCCCATCCCTGCGGACGTACTGATGTTGCCGGGCTTCTTCGGCTTTCTCGCGAACTTGGTCACGCTGGACCTTCCGGCGTCCAACGCCATCACCCGCCAGACGCTCGGCTGGGAGCCAGCTCAGCCGGGCCTGCTCGAGGACCTCGACAACGGCCATTACTTCCCGGCGGATCGTATCGCGATCCCGTGATCCGTCCACCCAACTCACAAGGAGACAACACATGAGCACTATCAGCATCATCGGCTCAGGAGCCATGGCCGCCGCGATCGCGGGCCGTGCCGCCAAGGCCGGACATACCGTCGAGGTTGTCAGCCGCGACCCCGCCAAGGCGCGGGTGCTCGTCGACCAACTTGGAGTCGGAGCGACCACCGGGACATACGGCGCCGCCCCCGCGGGCGACATCGTCATCCTCGCCGTGCCGTACAGCGGTGCCGCGGCGGCGGTAGCCGACTTTGGGAAAGCGCTCGATGGCAAGGTGATCGTCGACATCGCCAACCCGGTTGCCCCCGACCTCTCAGGCCTCGTCACGCCCCACGGCAGTTCCGGCGCGCAGGAGACCGCAAAGGGCCTCCCCGCCGGCGCGCATGTTGTGAAGGCATTCAACACGATCTTTGGTCACGTGCTTGCGAAGGGCGGACGCCTCGACGCGTTCATCGCAGCCGACGATGCGGAGGCGAAAGCGCGCGTCTCGACGTTTCTCGAAAGTCTCGGGCTGCGTCCGCTCGACGTGGGCGGCTTGCACATGGCCCAGACGCTGGAGGCGCTCGGTTTAATGATGATTGGCCTCGCCAAAAACGGCGCCGGCACCTGGGACTTCGCCATGAACGTCGATATCGGCTAAATCACCGACATCAGCCCTCCGCTGCACTACAGCCAAGGAATCGATCATGATCACTCCCTTCCAGATTCCCTATGATGCGGACCAGGCCGCTGACCTTCGTAGCCGCCTCGCACGGACGCGTTGGGCCGACGCGGTAACTGACGACTGGACCATGGGAACCGAGCGCGGCGTCCTCAACCAGTTCATCGATTTCTGGCGTGACGGCTATGACTGGGCGCAGCGACGAGACCGGCTTAACCAGCTTCCCCATTTCCGGACGACGGTCGACGGCCATGGCATACACTTTCTGCATTTTCGCAGCGGCCAAAGGGGATCGATCCCGCTACTGCTGATGAACGGCTGGCCGTCAAGCTTCGTGGAGTTTCAGCGTATAGCACCGCTGCTTACCCAGGGAACGCCGGCATTCGATGTCGTGATCCCCACCATGCCCGGCTTCGGCTACTCGGACAGGCCAACCCGGCCCTACGAGGCGGAGCCCAGCGACCTTTATCCGAAGCTAATGACGATGCTGGGCTATAGGCGGTTCGTCGTGGCTGGGACTGACATCGGCTCCGGCCTTGCCACGCGAATGGCGCTTCGGCATCCGGCGCGTTTGCTGGCTCTCCATGTCTCGGCGGTCGCGCCGAAGCCGATTCCAGAAGATGCGTCGCCCCTGTCGAAAGCCGAGATCGACTATGACGAGCGCCTCCAACTGTGGAGCCGGGAGGAAGGGGGCTATCAGGCGATCCAGAGCTCGAGGCCACAAACGCTCGCCTTTGGGCTTGCCGACAGTCCTGTTGGCCTAGCCTCGTGGATTGTCGAGAAATTCCGGGCCTGGACGGACTGCGATGGCGACGTCTTCTCTGTCTGGCCCCTCGAAGCCTTGATTGACACCCTGATGATCTACTGGATGACCAACACGATCGGGTCGTCTGTCCGCTACTATTACGATACCGCCCGGCTGCGGCCGCCGTTGCGGGCAGATGACTTCGTGCATGTTCCCACCGCCGTCGCGATGTGGCCACATGATCTGGCGCTCGCGCCGCGCGAGCGGGCCGAGCGGCTCTACAATGTGCGGAGTTACACCGTCTTTCCGCGTGGCGGGCATTTTCCGGCCTGGGAAACGCCGGAACTCTACGCCGACGATTTGCGAAAGATCGCGCTCGCCGCGATCTGAACGAACAAGCGTGTTCCGCTTCACCCACGAGCGGGCACGGCTCGTGGAGATTGCCCGCCAGCGGCGTGCCGAGCAGGCGGCTGGCCAAGCTCGAAGAACAGCGGGTGGAATATCTCGATCGCAAGCTCGCGCAGCCAGAGCAGCGTGATCGACTACGGACGTTTCTGATGACGCTTCCCGCTGACTCCATCTCCGAGGAAGCGTTCGGGCGAAGAAGGAAGGTTACCGCTAGAGCCATTCACGGTCCACGATCTTCGGCATACGGGATCAGTGTTTTGGTACATCTGCCCCAGACGATTTTTCCATCTCGAAGCGAGCTAGCAAGTCACTATCGTCGCCAATTGCCGGCTTGATGCTGCCTTGGCAGCCCGCTTCCAAGTTCGCGTTTCCGGCTCCTTTGGAGCGTTCCGTGCACGAATTGCAGGCCCCTCCGGCCGTTCGCATCGCGATGGACGTGAGGGCATTGTTTCTGATCACCAGATTGGCGCTTGGCGCATCGTCTCGGGCACGACCGGTTCGAATTCTCCGATAGATCTCCGGGCCTGACATACCGCCGCGTCCGGCTGCCATGCAGCTGTATTTTCGGCGATTGCTTGCCTGTGGTCGATCACTCGGCATGGGGTTCATCGATATCTCTATTCCCACAATGAATTTGCGAGCGAAGGAAAGAGAACGAAAATAAACGAAACAAAACGGATATGGGGAGGCGCATGGACGCGCAGACTAATCCAGAAAGCAGGCAGTGGATCCAGGCGATCCGTGCCGACAGTCTTCCTGTCGACGATGCGACGCGCATCGAGCACCAGGGGGTATATATCGCCATCTTCAATCTTGCCGGCAAGTTCTACGCCACTTCAGGCATTTGTACGCACGCCCACGCCTTCCTTTCGGAAGGCTATATCGACGGCCAGACGGTGGAGTGTCCTTTGCATCAGGGACTGTTCCACATTCCCACCGGCACACCGCTTTCACCGCCCGTCACCGAGCGGCTGAAGACCTACGAAACCAAGGTGTCGGACGGCTACGTCCACATCCTGGTGGAAGGAGGAGTGACTTGAACTTGTCGGGATATATCCCGGGCTGAAACCAAAATATGGGAGAAGACCTAAAATGCTGAAATTATCACGCCGCCATCTGCTGAAGACAGCCGCGGCGCTTTCCGTCCTCGCTGCTGCACCGCTGACGACAGTTCCGGCCTTCGCCGAAGACTCCGTCCACGCCGTTCTCAATGGCCTGATCAAGAAATACTCCGACGGAGCCAAGGCGGGCATATCGAATGCCGACGTCAGTGCGCTGTTCGAAAAGGACGGTTTCCGGGACTTCTCGACGTCTATCCGGTCGGGGACCCCGCCGGCGGATTCGTCTGGAAGCCGGGCATGGGCGCCAGCTTCGTCGGCCCTTACAGCAAGCTGCAGATCAAGGCGCCTTTCACGGATTATCTGCCGTTGCCTGAAGGTCCGGTGCTCGACGCCAGCAAGAAATATCGCATCGGCCTCGTCTTCCATGGCTTCAACCATCCCTGGCTGATCAGCCTCGCCGACACCGCCGCCTGGGAAGCCAAGCGCCATCCGAATATCGAACTGGAGGTCATCGACGCCGAGTTCGACGACAACAAGATGGGCCAGGTGATCGATACGTGATCGCCAAGCAATATGATGGCATCGTGCTGTGGCCGAACCGTGAAGCGCCGATGGGCCCGCCCGTGGACCGTGCCATAGCCGCCTTGGCGCCGGTATTGTTTCCAGGACCGAGTACCTTCCGGACGATCGTTTGACGGCGCTTTCGATCTCGGATCACAAGCCGTTCACGCAATCCTTCGCGGCGTGTCTGAAGGTTCGCCAAACGCTACGTCCGATAGAGGCTTTCATGCAGCTGGTCAGGGATCATTAGAGTGACCGCGGTACTTCCGCCCTTTTAGGGCGTTGCCCAGCAACCAAGTGCCTTTTTGCGCCGCCGCATGGCATTGCTGCCGGCGCAATCGGTTAGTCCGCAGCCCAAAGCTCTACGACCAATTGCGGCCGCCGCATGGCGCAGGCTTGACCGCTCCCCGCTCTTCGAACGGCGCCTATACGCCGTTAGGCCCACCCCAGCCTTCGCGACCTTGTGGTCTTCAAATATTCGGTCGCGCGCTGCTCGAAGAAGTTAGCGCGCGACCAGGTCTCGGCGTTGATCACGCGGTTGTAGATTGACTACTGCTCCTTCTTGAACAAATCCTGGAAGATGAGGTGGCCCCAGGTGCGGCCGCGTGCGTGCACAAGCGCGCCACCCTCGTCGAGCTTTCCCAGCTTGACGGGTGCGAACCCGAGTTGTTTGGCCAAGGCCGCCACGGCGGCGGTCGCGTCCTCGTCGTCACCAGACAGAAAGACGACCCGGTGGCCGCCCTCGACGATCGGATCGGCAGCCAGGGTGGCCGCAGCCAGGTGATTGAACCCTTTGACGAGCTTGGCGCCGGTGAACGCCTTCGCGACGAAGGCGGAGGACGGCAGACCGTCCAGCTCTTCGGGGAGAACTCCAAAAGTGTTCATCGCGTCGATGACCGTCTTGCCTTCCCAGTTCGGCAGGGCTTTCGCGACCTCGCGATGCTCCCAGAACGGGACCGCCAAGATGATTGTGTCGGCCTCGAGCGCATCCCGCAGCGACTTGGCAATGACCGTGGGTCCAATCGCCCGAGCCTGCGGCGCCAATGCCTCGGGCGGCCGGCGGCTCGCGACGGCCACCTTGATTTTCTTACGGGCGAAGGCCTGGGCGAGGGCCTGGCCTATCTTGCCGAATCCTACAATTGCATAGCTCATAATACTTCTCCGATCCGTGTTGATGTCGATTCCCGGCCCTCAACGGCGCTGGTTAATTGAATGGAGTGCCGGCCGGGCGTGGCGCCTCAGAGTTGCGCAAGGCCGCCGTCGACGGCGACCTCGCTGGCGGTCATGAAGCTGCTGTCCGACGACGCGAGAAAGGCGGCGACGGCGCCGATCTCCGCCGGATCGGCCATTCGCTGGAGCGGCGTCATCGCGGCGAAGACCTTCTGGCCCTCCTCGCCCAGCGCTTCCTTCGCGAGTTCGGTGGCGGTCGCCCCGGGCGATAGCACGTTGACCCGGATGCCGGTGCCCTTCAGGTCCTCTGCCCAGGTCCGCGCGAGGTTGCGCACTGCCGCCTTGCTCGCGCTGTAGGCGCTCATTGCCGCGGCGCCCGTGGTGCCGGCGCTCGATCCGGTCAGGATTATCGAACCGCCCTGGCCCATCAGCGGCAGCGCCTTCTGGACAGTGAAGATCGTACCCTTCACATTGGTGTCGAAGGTTTGGTCGATGTGCTCGGCGGTGATCTCGCCGAGCGCAAGCTGGCTTCCCGCCCCGGCATTGGCGAAGACGATGTCGAGGGTTCCGCGCTCGGCCTTCACCGTCGCGTAGAGTCGGTTGAGGTCGGCCTCATCCGAGACCGAGCCCGTCACCGCGCGGGCATTGGGCCCGAGCTCGGCCAGAGCCGCGTCGAGCGTTTCCTGCCGGCGGCCGAAGATGAAGACGAAGGCGCCCTCCTCGATGAAGCGCTTTGCCGCGGCGCGGCCGATGCCGGTAGCGCCGCCCGTGATGACTGCAACCTTACCGTTTAGCTTTCCCATGACTTTTCCTTCCAGGCTCTGCCTTTGATCATTCGGGAAGAACCCCGAGAGCCTGGAAATAAGTCTGCAGGGGTCAGGCTTTGAGTGCGGATGTGCGCACATCGGTGGTGCAAAATCGATCCGGTCGGACGACTGCCGCCAGCCGCGACGAGTCGGGTCCGTCGTTCGGAATTGGGCCGCGCTCGTCGACATAAGCTATGATAACCGCCCACACTGCTGTACGACTGCGTTGGATACGGGCTTTGGAAAGCGCACCGCGCGGTGCGGGATCGCGCCATGATCGACTGGGATGATGTTCGCTATTTTCTGGCCGTGGCGCGCGGAGGCTCGGTGCGGGCTGCCGGCGAGCGCCTCAGTGTGAACCACTCGACCGTGCTACGACGCGTTGCACAGCTCGAGGAACGCCTCGGGGCGCAAATGTTCGAAAAGCTGCCTTCGGGCTACCGCCTGACGGCTGCGGGCGAGGAGGTGCTCGAGCTCGCGAACCAGATGGAAGCGTCGTCGCACCAGTTGGAGACACGCGTCTTCGGGCGCGACCAGAGCGTGCGCGGGCTTCTGCGGGTGACATTGGCTCCGACCCTTGCGACACACCTGCTCATGCCTGATTTCGCCGAGTTCGCGCGTCTGCATCCGGACATCGAGATGGACGTCTTGTCGTCCGGGGAGCTGGCAAATCTGACCAACCGAGAGGCCGACGTGGCGATCCGCGTCGTCTATGACCGCAAAACCCTGCCGCTCAATCTTCACGGCCTGAAGGGGCCAGAGTTGTTCGGCGGCGTCTATATGTCCCGCGATCGACTTGCCGCCTGGCATGCGGGCGCGCCCGATCCCGTCCGGTGGATCGTCATAAGCATTCATGGAATTCCGGACTGGGCTCGCGAGGGCGAGGTTCGCACCACGGAGGTTCCATTCAGGACCACGGACGCCGAGGCACAGATCGTTGCGGTACGGCAAGGGCTCGGGATCACGACACTGCCGTGCTTCGTCGGAGATGCCGACCCCCTGCTGGTGAGGGTGCCGGGTACCGACCTGCACATGTACGGAACGCTCTGGCTTCTCACGCAGGGGGAGACACGCAAGACGAAGCGCGTGCGGCTCTTCACGGAATTTGTATCCCGCAGGCTCGCCGCGTACGCTCCGCTTCTCGCGGGACTGTCCATATCGCGCGACTGACGCCTGGCGGGTTGACGGCCTGCCTTGCCGACGGCTTTCCGGGGGGCTTGCCGGCTGCTTATGATCGCCGCTTTCCGGCTATCATTGGCGCCGCCTCAGGTGGAAAATGCTTCGATGGAAACTGTCCGATTTCCCAAGCTCACGACACCAAGGCTCGTGCTTCGGGCGCCGAGAAAACGGGATATCCCGGCATGGTTTGCGCGCGCGACGGATGTCGAATCCGCCTCTCTTGCCGGCGATCCTGTTCCCGACGACATAAGCGCGGGCGAGCGATGGTTCGCCCGTTCGCGTCAGCGTTTCGCTGACGGTACGGCGATCCAGTGGTCCATAGATCAAGTAGGAGTTTCGGAAGCGATCGGGACAATAACCCTGTCCTTCGGCGCAACCGACGCCAAGGCAGCCGCATTGGGATTTGTGCTCGCGCGTGCGCATTGGGGGCACGGACTGGGCAGCGAGGCGGCGCGCGAAGTTCTCCGCTACGCTTTCGAAACTCTGGCGCTTGAACGGGTGACGGGCGAAGCGGCGGCGCGCAATTTTGCCTCGGTGCGGATATTTGCGAAGCTTGGATTCAAACATGTCGAAAGCTTCATCGATGAGTCCGACGGCGAGCGTTGCGAGCGCTTTACGCTCGACCGAGACATCGGGCCGTCACTGTTGGCAAGCAACGCCATGCCGGACTGCTAGGGCTCTGAGCCATGGCAAACAGCGTTGCTCCGGCGAGTCGATACTGACCTGCGCTTGCGCGCCTCTCTCGACAAGACCAACGGCTGGACGCGATCGAGCGCAACCAGGTTCAGTTGGTGCTGGTTGTGGCTGTGAACCCGCACTGCTTCTGTTCCATATCGATCTGCTTCGTGATGCGGACGGCGTTCTGTGCGTAGGCTTCCGTCACGGAGCCACTATTCACGGTCTTGTCCTTTAGCGGACTCACGCCTGCGCAGAGGTGGAAAACATGTGGCTCGGTGGACTTCGCGGCTCCGTTTTCGGGCGCGATCCAGTAGACGACGTCCTGACCTGCGGGGTGGCTCGCGTCTCGCGTCGCCGCCGCCACCGCGGCGGTGTCCGTCGCGATCGCCTGCGCCTGAGCGGCGACGTCGGGCGAACAGGCAGTGGTGGGCTGCCCCGACTTGATCTGGGCTGCGCATGCGTTCATATCCTGGGTGTATTGTTCGACCGACGGGGGTTTGAAGCTGATCCCCATGACCGTCGCGAGCACGGCCAGCGCAGCGCCGACGCCGCCGGCAACCTTCTTGGTCCGCGGGTCCATGTTTTTGTCGATGAGGATCAGGAAAACCAGCGGGAGAAAGGCAATCAGCGTGATGATTGCGCCGAGCTGGTTTTGGAAGAAGAACCTGGCCGCGTCGGATGCACGGGCCGGATCGTGCCTGTTTGCCGCCTTCCACAGCAAGTTGCCGGCGATTGCGAAAATCGCGATGCCGACCAGAAGGCCGATGATCAGCGGCAGGTGTGCCTGATCGAATTTGTTCTGGCGAAGCAGCATAATCCCATAGATTTCGCCGCCAATGGCGACGATCCACGAGAGTGCGGCGAAAAGGCGAAGACGCGTGGCGGAGGACTTCTGGCCCTGCGTCGCTTGCCAATCCTTGGTAACGTCTGACTTGTTGTCGGTCATTGACCAGATCCCCTGATATCGACACTTAGGCGGGAGGCGCTAGCAGCGTCATTGAACGAGCATTACTTGCCTTAGCGACGCGGGCAAAAATGTGAGCGCCACGGCAGGCTTAATCTTCATACATATTGCGCATGAGTGAATCCGTCCATACTCATGGAGGCAGACGCCTATGCGGCGATGGCTCCGTTAATCTCTGGCCCGAACTGACGACACCAGGCGAAAATCGAAATAGCCATTGCCATCTCCGTGGTTCCTTCCTCGGCGGCTTTCGCACACCCTGCGGCGCCCAAACATTCGCTTCTCGCACTGTGGGGTTATGATAGCCTGGGCGACCGAAAGATCGAATACGACGCGAATTCCACAATGACGATGACCACGACACCAACTGCGGTATTGCGTGGCATGGAGCTCAGCATCCCTCGCGAGAATGCACCCGGCAGACTATGTCCGAGCGATCACCAGGGAGGCGTGGCGTCGATGCTCGCCGCGCTCGCCCGATGAACCGTTGGCAACTTGCTCATGGACGGTATCTCGATCTTGGTGCGAGATCGTTACTGATGGGGATCTTGAACGTTACGCCGGACAGTTTTTCCGACGGTGGAGAATTCGATCGGCCGGAGCGGGCACTCGAACAGGCACGGCGTATGATCGGCGAGGGCGCGGCGATCATTGATGTCGGGGGCGAGTCCACCAGGCCCGGCGCCGGCAGCGTTTCGGCGCTTGAGGAACAATCGCGTATCCTCCCGATCATCGAGGCGCTGTCGTCGGACGGCGACTGCATCGTTTCGGTTGACACCTATCGGGCCGAGACGGCGCATCTCGCGGTCGCGGCGGGTGCACATATCGTCAACGACGTACACGGCCTGCAGCGCGAACCCGACATTGCGCACGTCGCAGCGGAAGCCGGCGCTGGCCTCGTCATCATGCACACCGGGCGCGACCGGGAAAAATTGGCCGATGTAATCGCCGACCAGTTCCTGTTTCTGAACAGATCGCTGGAGATCGCTCGCAACGCCGGCATCCCGGACGACTGCATCGTGCTGGACCCAGGCTTCGCTTTCGCCAAGAGCGGAGAGGAGAACCTTGAACTCATGGCTCGCTTCGGCGAACTGCGCGCTCTTGGTTTTCCATGGCTCGTCGGCACCTCGCGCAAGCGCCTTGCCCATCACCTGGTCGGCGAAAGCGACGAAGGGCGGGACGTTGGCACAGCGGCAACCAGCGTCATCCTGCGATTGAAGGGTGCTTCGATTTTTCGTGTGCACAATGTCGGGATCAATCGCGATGCCCTGGCTTTCGCCGACGCAGTGCGCGAGCGCGAGAATACGGCGGAATGAAAGAACCTGTCAGGCGGGCTCGGTCACGACGCCGATACGCCTGTAGGTGAATGGTTCGTCCTCCGAAGGAACTGTCGCGGTGCGCTTGGCTTCGTCGATCAGCATCGCCATGCGCGCGTGGATCGGCGATTTCGCGCAAGCCGGATCCGTTGCGGCGGCATCGCCGGCGATCGCCATCGCCTGGCAGCGGCAACCGCCCCAATCGATCTCGCGTCGTTCACAGCCGCGACAGGGTTCCTGCATCCAGTCCGTGCCGCGGAAGGCATTGAACGCCGGCGAATCGGCCCAGATCGAGGAGAGGGTGTGTGGTTTGAAACGCTCGAAGCTGAGCGCCGGGATCGTCTGCGCGGCATGGCACGGCAGCACGGTGCCGTCAGGCGCCACCATGAACGCGTCACGCGCCCAGCCACCCATGCACGGTTTGGGGTAGATGGCGAAATAGTCTGGTGTCACGAAATCGATGTTGATAATGCCGGCCAGCCGCTCGCGTGCTTCCGCGACGATTTCCGCCTGCCGGTCGACTGCTGCACGCTCGGGCATCAGCTGATCGCGATTGATCAAAGCCCAGCCAGCGTACTGGACGTTGGCGATCTCGAGCCTCTCCGCGTCCAGCGAAAGGGCAAGATCGATGAACTCCGGTACCTCCTCGATGTTATGGCGATGGATCGGCGCGTTGATGGTGAGAGGCAAGCCGGCAGCTCGCGCGCGGCGTGCCGTCTCCAGCTTCTTGTCGTGGCTGCCTTTGTGGTTGCCGATGCGTTCGGTGGTCTCAGGCCGTGCGCCCTGAAAGCTCAATTGCAGATGGTCGAGCCCGGCTTCGGCAAATGCTTCGATGCGGCCTTCGGCGATGCCGACGCCCGCGGTAATCAGATTTGTATAGACGCCGCGCGCTGAAAGTCCGGCGATCAATTGCTCGAGGTCGCGGCGCAGCGTCGGCTCACCGCCTGACAGATGCACCTGCAGAACACCGAGATCGGCGGCCTCCGAGAACAGGCTGAGCCAGGTCTGTGTGTCGAGTTCGCGATTGGCCTTCTGCAATTCGAGCGGGTTGGAGCAATAAGGACATTGCAGCGGGCAGCGATGTGTCAGTTCCGCCAGCATGCCGATAGGAGGGAGGAGGGGCGTGCTCATAGCTTCACCAGCAGCTTGTCCGACCATTCTTGCAGGAAGGCGATGACGTCGGCCGCCACGGCCTCCTCCTCGGCCTCATAATCCGTGGCAAGGCCGGCGATGATTTCGCCGACCGTGGACCGTCCGTCGCAGCGCCGCAATATGTCGAGGCTGATATCGTTCGGCCAGAATATTCTCTCCGGTGAAAGCACGGCGAACGCCTGCCGCACGGAATCGTACTGTATGCGCACGTGCTTCGGCAGGAAGGGTATCGATCGCAGCGACACCAAGGCTCTTTCGCGCAGCATCATGGGGCTGCCTCGGGGCGGAAGGCGCCGGGCGGTATGTTTTCCGGCTCGCCATAGGCGTGTTGAAGCGCATCAAGCATGGCCCAGAGTATATCGCATTTGAACACCAGCGCATCTATTGCCTGCTGCTGGCGTTCCGCCGTATCAGCATGGCTGAGCACGTAGGTGAGGGCGAAGTCGGCGTCGCGCGAGGCTTGTTCGGGCCGTTGCTTGAAATAGGCCAGCGTATCCTCGGTGATATAATCGTATTTGGCCAGCATCGCTGGTACGCGCTCGCCGATGATGAGCGGTGAGAACATCTCGGTCAGCGACGACGCGACCGCCTCGAACAGCGTTCGGTTGGTGCAAAAGGAGAGGTAGGCCCCCACCGCGAACCGTGTCGCCGGCAGTGCCAGCCTTTCGCTCTTCACGGCCTCGGCGTCCAGACCGAGCGAGGTTGCCAGATGCAGCCAGCGCGCGATACCGCCGCTCCAGCCGTCCTCGCCATCATGGTCTTCGATACGTTTGCGCCAGGCGGCGCGAAACGCCGGATCCTCGGCATGTGCGAGGATCATGGCATCCTTGCGCGGGATGACAGCCTGGTAGCAATAACGGTTCAGCGCCCAGGCCTTCATCTCGGCCTTTGACAGCGCGCCGCTGGTCATCCTGTGATGGAAGGGATGATGATTGTGGTAGCGCTCGGCGCCGACCTGCCTCAGCACGGCTTCGAGATCGCTCGTGGACAGGCCGCCTTTGGCCGCATCGCGGAAATCGTTCAAAATTCCATCTCCATGCCGTCGCCTGCGACTTCCCATCCTGCCGCCTTGACCGCCGCGTGTTCGGCCGAATTCTCGTCAAGGATCGGATTGGTGTTGTTGATATGGACGAAGACGCGGCGGCCCAGCCTCACATCGGCCAGACTGGCGATCGAACCCGCGTCTCCCGAAATCGCCAGATGCCCCATGCGCGCGCCGGTTTTCTGACCGACGCCGGCGACGATCATCTCGTCGTCGGTGTAGACAGTGCCGTCGAACAGAAGACAGGCTGCATCGCAAAGACGCGCGCGCAGCGTCGCATCGATGCGCGCGCAGCCTGGGATGTAGAAGACAGAATCGCGGCTGCCGATACCCGCAATTCGGACTCCAATCGTGTCACCGGCGTCGGAGCTGAAATTGGCATCCGGATGGTCTTTGTCCTCCAGATAGAGTGCTATCTTTCCAGGCACCGGAAAGCTCTCGATCATCACGCCGGTCTCGCTGCCTTCGGCATCGCAGATGACCAATTCTTTCGCTGTCGGCAGGATGCGCCGCGGCACGACCGCCGGATCGAGAACGTTGAAAATCGAATTCGCCTCCAGCGTCGCCAGAACCTGCGCCGTTGCATAGATGGCGAAAGGCTGCCGCTCGCGCAGGCTGAGCAGTCCGGCGATATGATCGACATCGGCATTGGTCAGCACCACCGCGCGGATAGGCGTCGAACGCAGCGGCGCGTCGCGCGCAGGTTGCAACTCTGGCGTTGCCGCGATCTGCTGGCGAATGTCGGGTGAGGCATTGAAAAGAACCCAGCCGACGCCATCCGTCGAAGCGATGACACTTGATTGGGTTCGTGAATGCACGCCAGCCATCCCGGAGCGGGCCGCACGACTGAGACGATAATTGCAATTCCATTGCGGAAAGCCGCCGCCTGCCGCCGATCCGATGATCCTCAAATGCATGAAAACGCCCGCCCCGCGGCTTCTCTGACCAGCAGGCAATTTGCAGCCCTGAAAAGTGCCGCGCGCGCCCTACACGCGTCAAAACCTTTCGCCAAAACCCTTGCGGGGATGCGTGCCCCTGTTGCCAGGGACACGCACCTCTGCGGCCTACCTCTTGGGAGTAATTTCGGCAGGCAGATACCGAGAAATTTCCATGCCCGCAGCAACCTGGCACATGGTCGGTTTTTTCCAGTTCTTCTTCATGACATTTCTCCTCTTATACCAGTCCGAAGGGACCGATCCCTGTTGTTAGCCAACCATTGCAGGGCACCGAAGCAATGGCTCGTCCATCACGTCTCAAAATGGACAAACGAAAAAGTAGGTTTTGAAAAATCGAAAAGCAAAACTACCGGGAATAATTGCACAACCTTCCTTCAATTGTTCGTTTCATATGGTCTTTTCACCTCCAGCGGAAGATTTGCACCTTCCCACCCATCGGCCCCGAGTGGATACCAGATTACCGAACTGTAGCCCCACTCGATCGCCCGTTTGGCGGCATTCCAGGACATCCAGCAATTCGTCATGCAATAGAACAGAATCGCTCGCGATTTGTCCGTGCCGGCCTTGGCTTCGAGGCCTTGGCGAAAATAGCTGGTGGTCTCTTGCGAAATAGCGCCGTATCCCACGTTGGCCAGCCATGTACTGCCTGGAATGTCCTTTCTAACCTTGTCTCTCCATATCGTTCCTGCCGGCAAATTGGTCGGCTTGGGCGTGTTCGGCATCACGTCGAAGAAGACAGCTTTCTTCGCTCGCCACAGCGCTTCAGCTTCCGCCGTCGTCACCACCCTGGCGCCTTGCAGCGTCGGCGGCACCGGCGCCCGATAGTCGTCCATCCGGTACCCGTTGGGTTCGGCGATCTCGCCAGCCCGCGTCGGTTCGGCCAGACCCATAAGGCTCGCAGCGACCAGCAAAAAAACAGTCTCCCTTCCCTTCATTGGGTGATCGGTTTGTCGTGTTCGTCGATCAGCGGCACGTTGTAACTCAGCAGGAGCCTGTTGATCTCCGCCTGGTTTTCCCTGATCACCCGGTTGAGCGTCCGCTTCCATTCCTGGTCGGACGGACGTACGCCCATGGTGATGCGGTAGGACATGCGCGAGCCGGTTTTTTCCTTTACCAGCGGAACAATCGCCACATCGGCTCCAAGTTGCTTGGCATAGTAGCCTGCCATCGGTCCCCACAGGACCGCCGCGTCGATCTTGTGGGCCAGCATGTCCTTGATCATGACCTCCCCCATGGAGGGGGTGACACGCGTATCCACCGCAAGCGGATAGATCTTGGCGGTCCGCAGAAGCTTGTTGGCGGCCATGTTGGCGGTTGGCGGCGTGCGCTCGACAACCCCGATCGTCTTGCCCGTGAGTTTGGGATCCTCGATCGTTTCGACGCCCTCCATATCGTTGCCTTTCGGGTAGACCAGCACATAGGTGGAGCGATAATAGGCGTTGGTGTTCTGCACCAGTTCATCGCCTTGGGCATAGCCCATGATGATGTCGCATCGGTTGGCCCCCAGCGTGTTGCGAACGAAGCCGGTGACAAGTGGAAACCAGGTATAGGCGACGGACTTCCGTCCGGTTTTCGCGGCTACCAGTTCGGCAAGTTTGTTTTCGAAGCCTTCGCCGCTCTTGTCGGTGAAGGGCATATTCGAAGGATCGGCGCAGACGCGCAGAATGTCGGGATCGACCAGTTCTCCCGCCGCGCCGAGGCCGGCGCCTTGCGCCTGCGCGTTCGATGGCAACAAGGCCAGCGCGCCTAGAATCGGCAGAACGACGCGCAGCTTCAATGCACCGCAGCCGTTCATGTCATCCGCCCATGCAGGATGCTTCGGCATCCTTCGCCGCCTGCGGCTTGTCTTCGTGCTTGGGCGGCCTGCCGCGTGGCGCCGCACCATCGGCGCGCGCGCGCAGGTAGACATAGAGATCGTCCAGGTAGCAATAGACGTTCTTGTTGTCGCCAAAGGCAGGCATGACGTTTTCCTTGCCGCCGCCGACATTCTTGCGGCCCTCGGCGACGATCGAGAGGAACGTGGCGTAGTCCATGGTTTTCAAGCTGTTGACCAGGGCCGGCGCGTAGCTCGAACCTGTCGCATCCTGTCCGTGACAGACATGGCAATCGGAGTGATACCGGCGGTAGCCGCTGAACGTGTACCAGTCGACGGTTCCGTTCTCGATCTTGTAGGTCGGATTTCCATCCGCATCCAAATACTTGCCGCCTTCTTGCTTCACCGCCTTGGCTTTTTCCATGCTGTCCTCGGCCCACGCCACGCCTGAGCTTGCCAGAGGCAGCAGAGCCAGGACGAAAGCCGAAATTACAATGCGAACGGACATTCAAACGCTTCCTTCATTTGCCGTGGACACGGTTTTGCTGCCGTGGCCGGCATTGATCGGTGTGTCGGGGGTGCAACCGCATCGAGAGCCCGGCCATGGTTTCGGATGATCCGGGCTCTCGTTTTTCAAACCTCCGGTCCAACAAGACCTGAGGCGTGCTTAAGGTTCCCCGCCCGTCAGTCCGGGAGACCGAAGACGGTGAGCTGACCGCCCAGCGTCGTATAGTCGGCAAGTGCCGCGTAGCCGCCGACGGCACCCAGACCAGCGGTACCAACGACCGCGGACTGATCGCCTTGCGCACGGCCCTGATCGACGGCGCCATGCCAGGCAGCAGCGTTGTCAGGCGAAAGCAGACCGCCTGCCAGACCGATACCTGCCCACCCACCGACGCCGGACAGAACGGCGATGTACTGCTTGCCGTCATGCTCGTACGTGGTGATGTTGCCGATGATGCCGGACGGGGTCTTGAACTTGTAAAGTTCCTTGCCGTCCTTATCGACCGCCTTGATGTAGCCTTCGAGCGTGCCGTAGAAGACGACGTCGCCATCTGTCGCCAACGCGCCCGACCACACGGAGAACTTCTCAGGCTTCGACCAGACGATCTCGCCCTTGGCCGCATCCCAGGCAATGAAGTTGCCCATGCTGCCGTCGCCGCCAGGTGCCGGGTACATCGACACTGTGGCGCCAACATAAGGCTGACCGGCGGTGTAGCTTACCTTGTACGGCTCATAGTCCATGCAGACATGGTTGGTCGGAACATAGAACAGGCCGGTTTTCGGCGAATAGGCAGCTGGCTGTTGATCCTTCGTTCCAAGCGCCGCCGGGCAAATACCCGTCGAGTTGGTGTCTTCGCCGTTCTGCTGGGTCGAATATTTCGCCACGACCTGCGGGCGACCATACTGTTCGCTCTTTGGGTCCATGACGACTTCCGTCGCCCAGTTCACCGCTGGATCGTATTTCTTGGCGACGAGAAGCTCGCCGGTGGCGCGATCCATGGTGTAGGCGAAACCATTACGATCGAAATGCACCAGCACGTCGTGTTTGGCGCCATTGACCTCCATGCCGTCGACGAGGATCATCTCGTTGATGCCGTCATAGTCCCATTCGTCATGCGGGGTCATCTGGTAGAGCCATTTGGCAACACCGGTATCGGCATCGCGGGCCATGATCGTCATTGACCAGCGGTTGTCGCCAGGCCGTTGGACCGGGTTCCATGTCGAGGGATTGCCGGTGCCGTAGTAGACCAGGTTCAGCTTGGGATCATAGGAATACCATCCCCATGTCGTGCCGCCGCCTGTCTTCCATTGCTCGCCTTCCCAGGTGTTGGTGCCGGAATCCTTGCCTACCGGCTTGCCCAGCTGGGTGGTTTTCTCGGGATCGATCAGGGTGTCGGCGTCGGGACCTTCCGAATAGGCTTTCCAGGCAAGTTTGCCGTCTTTCAGATTGTAGGCGGCCAGCCAGCCGCGAACGCCGAATTCGGCGCCGGACACGCCGATGAGTACCTTATCCTTGACCACGACGGGGGCAGCCGTGCCGGATTCGCCTTTGCCGCCGTCGGTCATGTCGCCATTCTTGACCGACCAGACGACCTTGCCGGTCTTTGCATCGAGGGCGACGACCGTGGTGTCGGCCTGATTGAGAATGATCTTGCCGTCACCATAGGCAACACCGCGATTGACCGTATCGCAACACATGATCGGAATGACATTCGGATCCTGCTTGGGCTCGTATTTCCAGAGGATCTTCCCGTCATTCTTGAGGTCGAGCGCAAAGACATTGTTTGGGAAGGGCGTATGGACATACATCACATCGCCGATGATCAGCGGTCCACCCTCATGCCCGCGCAGCACGCCGGTGGAAAAGGTCCATTTGACCTGCAGGTTCTTCACATTATCCGCAGTAATCTGGTTGAGTTTGGAATAGCGGGTGTTGGCGTAGTCACCCGTCTGCATCGCCCAGTTCTTCGCATCCGAAGCGAGCTTTGCAAGATCCTCGTTGGCCGACGCCGTATAGGCCGCGCCGAGCGACAGAAACGCCGCAGTGGTTAGAATATACGTAGCTTTCGTAAGTACACGCATCCGAATTCCTCCCGGGGTTCACAGTGATGAATCGACTGTCAGGCCCACAAGGGCTCGCCCAAGCGATTCACGGGGGGGAAATATTTCCGGCAGCGTGTCACGACCTAAGCCAGATGTGCAGAGGGCACCGTTACTGCCCACCTCACTTTGGCCTACGAAAGACTGTCGCCGCTCCCTAATGACGGTGACGCCCTTGAAGCCGGAAACAGGGAAAGGCTATGTCATCCCAAAAGGCTAGGCAAGCAAAAAAGGCCTAGTGCATTGTTGCACCGCAATATTCTAAATGATGCACTGCAATATACAGAAATGAACAGAACTACAAGATTAATATGAAGTGTTTTACGCTCCCGCGGTGACCGAGAACCGTACTAAAATAGTCTTACTGTCGGTCTTTTGGTTTTAATATACACCGAGGTTATTTGCTAATGTTTATCGCTGCCCATCTTGGATGGCATGTAAAAAGTCTCGTCGTTCTCCGATATTGAGCGAGATACGAAGCGGTCGCGGGAGCCTGGGCGCGGAGCCGGTGATCAAGTCGTCATCCATAGCTATCGCTCGTGGACAGCCCTTTCCTCCTTTGGTCGTATACGGAACCCATGGGTGCTTGACTGGCTTTACGGCGCGTTGCCAACTGGCACGCCGATCTCGTCCGGGCGCATCGAACCCGGACCAACCGGAGGTTTCTCATGATCAGATATGTTGGATTTTCGACCTTGCCGCTGCTCTTCACGGCGACACTGGCCATCGCAAACCCGGCGGGTGCTGCGGGAGACTATCCCACAGTAACGGTTGTCGACTACGTGCTCGGCTGCATGCGAACGAACGGCCAGACGCGTCAGGCGCTGGAAAGCTGTTCCTGCTCGATCGACGTCATCGCCTCGATCCTGCCCTACGACCACTATGAGACGGCCGAGACCTTCAAGAGCATGTCTTTGACAACGGGGGAAAACGCGGGGCTGTTTCGGGAAAGCGCACCGGCGAAGGCAGCCCGTACAGAGCTGAAGCGTGCGCAGTCGGAAGCCGACGTGCGTTGCTTCTAAAGATCAAGCGTGCCCATCGCCGTGGCAGCGCGGCATAGCGTATTTCGAGACTTCAGAGCCCCGTTTTCTCCAGCGGCCACTGATTGCGGAATACCTTGCCGTCCGTGTCGATCGCTTCGACCTGGATTTCACCATTGCCGTGCGCCGTGAAATCGAATCGGAAATTAGGGTCTTCCGAAATCGATATTCCACCTTCCATCGAGAGGATCGGCCGGCCGGCTTGCGAGATCGACAGCTTCTGAACAAAATGCGCGGGGATGAAATACTGGGTCAACGGATCCCGCTGCAGGCCCGAATTGTTCGGGTGGCGGATCATCAACTGCAACTCCTCTGCCTTGCTCATCGTCTCTTGGGGTGGGAACTGGCGCAGCTTCATCTGCCCCATCGCCGCCATGGCCTCGTCCTGGTTCTTGACCGCAGGGGCGGAGCAGCCGCCTGACGCCTTGACGAAGGTCTGAGCCATGTGGAGTTGGCCGCCTTGAGTCTCCGCTATGGCACGCAAATAGGAATAATCGTTGACGCGCACGCGTGTCGACAGATGTGTCACCCCGGCGTCCTTGCCGATCTGGAACGTTGCCGCCACCGGCGCAGGATTGGCGTCGATGATCAAGGTCACGGATTTGATGCCGTCCGGCGCCTTGGCTGGGTCAACATAGATGTCGACAGGCACGATGGCGGCATCTTGCGCCCGCTTTGGCGCTTCGATCCTGACCACGCCGGTATCGACCAGAATAGCCCGGTCGCCGAACACGTCGCCTTTCAAGTCTTCCCAGATCTTCTCCGAAGAAGCCGTTGTTTGCTGTGCGTTGGCGGCTGAGGAGACGCCGAACAGCGTACCGATGGTCAAGATGATTGCGGCCAAGAATGGTGCAAGCGACAAGGCGAACTGCCTGCTCGCGTAAGCGTGATTTTGCATTTCGATGCCTCCACCAATGCAACAGAGGTGGTGCCCAGGCTGGCGTTTAGAATATGCCTTTGACGACGCGTTGGCAAATCGCCCCACTTCATGATCTCTGGCGCATGTCGGTGTGGTCTATTCCCATTCGAGTTCAGCAAAAGCAGCCGTTGCGTTGCGCTCATTGTAGTCGTCGAACAGGTGCCATTTGCCCCGTTCGCTTCCGGCGGCGGTTTTGACGGCCTCTCGGAGCGGCGTCCCGTCGGCGATCGCCTTGCGGATATCGCGCGCCAGAATCTCGAAATAGCGCCGTTCTCCTGCCAGCGCCTGCGGCCAGTCGGCCGGTACCGGACCATGACCCGGAACGACGCGCGCGGCGCTGATCGCGGCGAGCGCCTCCATCTGGCGGAGCCAGCCAAGCAGCGATCCGTCGAGCGTCGGCAAGGACCCCATGAACACGAGATCGCCGGCAAAGAGAGTGCGGGTCTCGGGGTCGAAGACGGTCAGGTCGTTGTCGGTGTGCGCAGCCTTCCATGCCCGCAGTTCGAGCATGCGCCCGCCGAGATCGAGTTCCAGGCGATCGTCGACCAGCATCGCCGGCGAAACGATCTCGACTCCGTTCATAAGCGCTTCGCCGACCTGTTCGCGATAATTGTGCAGATAGAACGCGCCACGCGCCTCGAGGGCACGCGGCAGATTGCGATGGCCAACAATGGTCGCGCCGATCTCCCGGAATGCCGCATTGCCGAAAATGTGATCGGGATGCATGTGGGTGTTGATCAGGAAGCGAACCGGTTTTGCGGTTATCTTTCCGATCGCGGCGAGCAAGGCGTGCGCCTCGGTCAGGCTGCCGCCACTGTCGATGACGGCAACCGCGTCGGTGCCGACGACGACGCCCAGATTGCAGATGGCACCGTCGTTTGTTGCGGTCATCAATTCATCCACGCCCTGGAAGGCGAAGACGCCGTCGGCGATTTGGCCAACCGAGAACCGCAGGCTGCCAGCCGCGGCCAAGGCGGCTCGTCCGAGGCAGCATGGCAGCAAGGCAGCGCTGACGGCGGTGCAGGCAAAGCCACTCATAACCCTGCGTCGTAGCCGATCAATCGACATGGGGTCCTCCGATATGCATTTCACCATCAGGGCGTTCAGGTGACGCCCGGGAACCTTTGCCGGAACGACCGCAGAAGGTCACTCATCACCTGTGAATTGCGATGTTGCCGAGGCAACCGCACGTCGAACACGCCGAGCACATGTGCTGGTCGCGGCGCGAGCACGATGATGCGATCCGACAGCATCAGCGCCTCGCGTAGATCGTGCGTTATCATCAAGGCGGTCGTGGGTCGTGCCGACCATACCGACAGAAGCAGGTGACGAAGCCGCTCGGCGGTCTGGTGGTCGAGCGAGACAAAGGGTTCGTCCAGGACAAGCATCGCCGGCTCGGTAGCGAAGGCCCTGGCAAGTGCTGCCCTGCGCGCAAGGCCGAGCGACAGTTCCGCAGGATAGAGAGAACGCATGCCGGCGAGGCCGAGAGTTTCAAAGAGCCCGTCAAGGTTCTTCGTTCTCAAGCTTTTCGGCAAGGCCAGCCTGACATTCTGCTCCACCGTTCGCCACGGCAGCAAGATCGGCTCCTGGAACACGGCCGCAATGCGGTTGGAGCCTCCTTGCGGCAACTGGAAGGATCCGGAAAAATCCTTGTCCAACCCAAGCAGGATACGCAGCGTCGTGGTCTTGCCGCAGCCCGACGGTCCCAGCAAGCAGGCGAATTCGCCTTGCCGGACCTCGAAGCAAAGGTCCTGAAGCGCCGTGATCGAGACGCCTTGCGCGGACCTGAAAGTCTTTTCAGCGATATCGACCCTAAGCGGGACGACGGCGCCAACGGGTTGCATGTCGTTCAACGGGTTGCACCAGAAGAAGTTCGATGACGAGCATCACCGCCACGAAAGCCAGTGTGTAGGCAAGAATGGCGGCGACGTCGAAGAGCTGGAAATAGAGATGGATCTGGAAGCCGACGCCGTTCGACCGGCCGAGCAGTTCGACGACCAGGACGATCTTCCAGATGAGGGCGATGCCGGATCGTGACGCGGCGGCAAGATAGGGTTGCAATTGCGGCAGCAGGATGTGGCGGATGCGATCGAGAGGACCGAAGCGATAGACAGTGGCCATTTCGGCGTAGCTCGGATCAAGCGCCCTGGCGCCCTCACGCATCGTCACCACGACATTCGGGATTTTGTTCACCGCCACCGCGCCGATCGCCGCCGCCTCGTTGAGGCCGAACCAGATGTAGCCGAGGACGATGACCACCAGCGCCGGGATGTTGAGGAACAGAATTACCCATGGGTTGAAAAAGCGGTCGGCGCGACGATAGCTGCCGAGCAAAACGCCGATGACCGATCCTATGATCATCGCGACGATATATGCCGCGGCGACCCGGCCGAGGGTCGCGCCGAGATGATAGAAGAGGTCGCCGCTCGCAGCCTCCCTGAGGAGCACCTGCCAGACCTGTCCCGGCCCCGGGAGGGCACGGCTCCGCCAGACACTCGCCGCAAGGCTCCACAGCAGGCAAAGCCCGAGCAAGGAAACCGCCACGGTCAGCGCGGGCATCAGCGTTGTCGCCAAGCTGGATCGCCCGGACATGCTCGTCGGGGCACCTCGCGTGCCGTTGCTGGTTTCCGGTGCGGTCATTCCGTGCGGTCCTGCCAGAATGTGCCGGGCGCCATCTCGGGCGCGCTGCCGACCAGCTTCGCGCCACCGATCGCCGCCAGCACGTGATAGAGCTTGCCGGCGTCGGCCGCTTCCTCGGCGACCGCCCGCCTGGGGATGCCTTGGCGGTAGCGGTCGCGCAGTTTTTCCAGTTCTTTGCCTTCCGCGCGAATGATCGGCGCCAGGCGCAGCCACTCCTCGTCGGATCTGGCCAGCAGGTCCTTGGCTTGCGCGGAGGCCCTGACGAAGCCCCTGGCGGCCTCCGGGTTCTCGTTCGCCCATTGGTCGTGGAAGACGTAACCGAGTGCCGACACAGGTCCCAAGGCGCCGAGCGCACGCGCCGCATCGTTCACGCCCATCAATCGACGAAAGCCGTTGGCCTCGAGACGGGCGCAAAAATGCCAGAAATTCAGCACCGCATCGACTTCGCCCTGCATGGCCTTTTCCGAAATCAGCGGTGGCGCGCCAAAGATGATGTCGCTGGTTGCCAACAGGTCGACCCCGTAGTCGCGTCTGGTCAGAGCCTGTATCAGGAGCCAGCTCTTGTCGAGCGGGCCGCCGGCGACGGCGATCTTCCTGTGCTTGAGGTCGGCGACCGTCCGGATCGGCGACCCCTCCTTCACCATGATCGCCCCCACAGCGGTCGAATAGGGGGCTAATGTGAGGTCGCCGCCTTCCGACCGTTGGCGCGAGACCCACAACCAGTCGGAGACGATCATGTCGATCGCACCGGCCAGCAAGGCGACGTTGGTCGCGTCCTCCCCGGCGAAATCGATGATCTCCAGATCGATCCCGTTCGCCACATCGAATTTGTGTTGCCTCAACGTGTCGAGTTCCCAACTCACGGTTCCAAACTTCAGGACACCGACGCGAATCCTGGCTGCTGCAAAGACAGGCCTTGCGGCAAGAGCAGCGACTGTGCCGAGAACCGCCAGACGCAGCGTGTTGCGCCGTGAAATCATCATGACACCTCCTCCCTGGGCTCCAGGACGTCAATCAGATCGCTCGTTCCTTGCTCGGAAAGGCGCATTTCCAGCGCATGACCTTGAGGGCCGGGTGTTCCTGAGACCATTTCGCGATCTCGCTGGGTGCAAGGAACATGCATTGGAGCAGAGAGCCGCGGCTCTCGAAATAGAGGTGTTCGTCTCGGCAATTGCCCGGATTGGTGCTGAGGCACACCGTTAATATGAGATCGACCATATCCATTTAGCACCTCTTGCGCTCCGGGACGCCTGTCTCGACTGGTCCGGCCCAATGAGGAGCCTGGACAAAATCGCCAGTTGCCGGATTCCCGAGGTGCCAGTGGAGAAACCGGATGTCTTGAAGCTACGCATTCGCCCGATAGCCGTCAACAAAGACGAATACCGGTACCCTGGGTACCCAAGCCTCTATACCTTTATACGATTGACTTTCACCCCACGCCAACTAGCTTTTCGATTCGCGCGGCGCCGCTTCACAAAGGGAAAGCGGATACTCCACTCCACCGCGTAAGGTGCATGTCAATGGATGAAAGATCGGCATGCGCAAAATCGTCCAGGGCACCCAGACGATCCATGAGGAAATGCCATGCGCGCAATCGCATTTTTCGCAGTCGTGTTTGCTGTGTCCTTCATCACAAGCCAATCCCAGGCACAGGATGCCGCGGCGGGTGAGAAGGTCTTCGCCAAATGCAAGGTCTGCCATGTCGCCGACCAGGACAAGAACAAGGTCGGCCCGTCGTTGAACGGCGTCATCGGCCGGACGGCTGGCACACACCCGGGGTTCAGTTACTCCCAAGCGATGGTCGCGGCAGGCAAGTCCGGCGTCAAATGGGACGAACCCACGCTGACGACTTACCTTCGCGATCCCAAGGCCATGGTCAAAGGAACGAAGATGGCGTTCGTCGGCCTCAAGCAGGACCAAGACATCGCCAACGTCATCGCCTATTTGAAGCAATTCTCGAAATAGCGGCGCCGCCGGCCGTTCGAACTTGCGTCCGGCCGGCGTTCGCCCCGATCAAGCACCGGCTTGCAGCCCCTGCATCGCCGCAGGCAGGTCGAAAAGGCTGTCGCAAACCTGGTCGGCGCCAAGCTCTTCAACCGGAAAATGGGTGTATCCGCCGCGCAGCAGAATGACGGGCATGCCGGCGGCGCGCGCGGCGCCTGCATCGGCACCACTGTCTCCGACCAGCAGCGCGTCACAGGGGTCGACTCCAAGCTGGGCGAGCGCCAGCAGCAGAGCATCGGGCGCGGGTTTCAGGCATGTCACCGCGTCTCCGCCAATGATCGCACGGAAATATTCCGTCAGTCCGAAATGCAGCAGGATCTCGCGAGTCGCCAACTGCGGTTTGTTGGTCGCGACGCCCATGGCCATTCCCTTCGCGTAGAAGTGTGTGAGAACCTCCCTGACGCCAGGCATCAGTCTTGTCAGGCCGGTCAGATGTCGGCTGTAGATCGGCGCCATGACGCGGTTGGCCTCATCGAGCGCGTTGCCGACGAGCGGCGCTCCCGACGCCGCGAAGGCCCGCTCGATCAATTTCCTGACGCCGCCACCGATCATGGCCTTGACCTGGTCCAGGCGCAACGGCGGCAGATCGCGGCTGGCCAGCAACTCGTTGACGGCGGCCGCTATATCAGGCGCCGAATCGACCAGTGTGCCGTCGAGGTCGAACAGGATCGCCTTCGGCGGTCGAAGCGACCTACCTGCGCCGACATTCATGCAGCATCCTTCCACTTGATCGAGCAGCCGATCGAGGCGATCTGGTCGAACGGACCATCGCCGGTTCGAGCAACCTGCTTCATCGCCTCGAACAGATCGCGTCGCAGCCCGAGCGGTCCGGATTCGCGTCGCGACGCGTCCAGCCGGCCGCGATATTGCAGTCTCAGTTCGCTGTTGAACCCGAAGAAATCGGGAGTGCACACCGCTGAGTAGTCGCGCGCTACAGTCTGGGCCTCGTCGTGCAGGTAAGGGAAGCTGAAGCCGTTCGTCACGGCGAAGCGCTTCATGTGGTCGAAGGAATCGTCCGGGTAGGTGTCGGCATCGTTGGAGTTGATGGCGACGAAGCCGATACCTTCGGCCTTGAGGTCATTGGCGTCGCGCACGATGCGAGAGATCACGGCCTTCACATAAGGGCAGTGATTGCAGATGAAGGCCACGACCAGGCCATTCGGGCCGGCGTGACCGAAGATGGAATGCGACGTGCCGTCGACGCCGGGCAAAACGGCATCGATGGCGGGCCAGCCGAAATCGCATACAGGTGGGACCGCAGCCATGTTCGTCTCCCCGACAACGGTTTACGCGGCTTTCCGGATCGCGCCATCGGCCGCCTGTCTGATGGCGCCGATATTGGCACGATAGGCTGCCTCGGTGCCTCCCTTGAATACAGCCGAACCGGCGACCAGTACGTTGGCGCCAGCCGCGGTGACCAGCGGGGCGGTCTCGGCCGTGACTCCGCCGTCGATCTCGATGTCAATCGGGCGATGGCCAACCAAAGCCTTGATCCGTCTGACTTTCTCGACGACCGCTGAAATGAAAGCCTGGCCGCCGAAGCCTGGATTGACCGTCATCAGCAGCACCAGATCGAGCCGGTCGAGCACATACTCGATGACACTCTCCGGCGTCGACGGATTGAGCGACACCCCGGCCTTCTTGCCAAGATTCCTGATCGCCTGCAATGAGCGGTCGAGATGCGGTCCAGTCTCGGCATGCACCGTGATGATGTCGCAACCGGCATCGGCGAAGGCGGCCAGATAGGGGTCGGCCGGCGCGATCATCAGATGGCAGTCGAAGATCTTGTCCGTTCGACCACGGATCGCCTTGATGACCGGCGGACCGAAGGTGATGTTGGGCACGAAATGCCCGTCCATCACGTCGAGATGGATCCAGTCGGCGCCCGCCTGAACGACAGCTTCGACCTCGTCGCCGAGCCGCGAGAAATCCGCGGAAAGCACGGAGGGCGCGATGATTGTCCTGGTGACCATGGTCGTCGTCTCCAATTTCTGTCTTCCGTGTCGGGTCGCCGCCCGCCAGCCGGCTTCGCCCTCAGCGCGTCTTCGTCTCCGGTTCGCCTTCGAGCTTCCCTTCCGCGAATACGCGGCTGCCGCGGATATCGGATTCCTCGATGGTAATAAGGTCTGCCTTGGTCAGGGCACGGCTTCGCGATGCGAAAAGCCGATTGGCCTGGCGAAGCCGCGCCCGGTCCAGCCCATTGCGCACCGAGCGCGCGTTGGAGAAATGCGGCAGCCTCATTCGGATCGGAAGATACTCTTCGAGGGCCTGGGCGGCCGCCTCGCTGAGGCGATAATTCTGCTCCGCCAGCATGATCTCGGCGATCGATTTCAGCTCGCTGACGCCGTAGTCGGGAAAATCGAGGTGGTGGGCGATGCGCGAACGCATGCCGGGATTGCTGTCGAAGAAACGATCCATCTTGTTCTTGTAGCCGGCAAGGATCACGACCAGGTCGTCACGATTATTTTCCATGCATTGCAGCAGGATCTCGATCGATTCCTGGCCGTAGTCGCGTTCGTTCTCGGGCTTGTAGAGGTAATAGGCCTCGTCGATGAAAAGCACGCCGCCCATGGCACGCTTGATCACGTCGCGCGTCTTGGGTGCGGTGTGGCCCACATACTGGCCGACGAGATCGTCGCGCGTCACCGCGACCAGGTGGCCTTCGCGGACATAGCCGAGTCGATGCAGGATTTCGGCCATCCTCAGCGCCACGGTGGTCTTGCCCGTGCCCGGATTTCCCGTAAAGTTCATATGCAGCGTCGGTGCGCCCGAGGTCAGCCCGAACTTGCGGCGAAGCCGGTCGACCAGGAGAAGAGCCGCGATCTCGCGGATGCGGTTCTTGATTGGCTTCAGGCCAATGAGTTCGCGATCGAGCTTGTCCATCACCTCGTCGATGTTGGACGCTTCGAACTCGGCCTGCAGATCAACCGATTCGTCCTGAGCGCCAGCGCCCTTTGCTATCGTGTCCAGCATGGCTCAGCTAGCTCCGCTCGCCCTCGGGCCTGTCGGTCGCATAAGGCACGATCGAATAACCCTGGCTGCGGCCGTCACGCTCCTGGCGCAGCAGCCGGAACCCGGGTTCGCTGGGTGGCCGGTTGACGATGAACGACATGCGCGGCGCTTCCCATCCCTTGGTCGAATCGAAGGCGGTTACCCGGACATACATGTTCGGACAGGCTTTCCGGCAAGCGTTGACTTCGAGCAGGATGCCCGCCGGGTCTCTCAAATCGAACATCGGGTTGCCGTACATTTCCCAATAGGTGTTTCGCGGATGCGGATCGTCCGTGTACTCGACGCTGACGGCCCAGTGGTTCTTCAGCGCATATTTGATCTGCGCCGAAATCTGCTCATCGGTCAGGTCGGGCAGGAACGAGAACTGTCCCTGCGTGACCTTGTTTCCCGGATTGGTCATCATGGCGACGGTTCCTTTCTTCTAGAAGCTGGGCGTTGCGGTTGGCACGAAATCGGCCGTGTCGGTCGATTCATAGTTGAAGGTGACATCCTTCCAGGTCTCCAGGGCAGCCTTCAGCGGCGTGCACCATTTGGCCGCCTGTTCGAGGATTTTGGTCCCTTCGCGCAAATAATCGCGTCCCTCGTTGCGGGCCAGGATCATCGCTTCCAATGCAACGCGATTGGCCGTCGCGCCCGCCTGGATGCCGTCGGGATGGCCGATCGTGCCGCCACCGAACTGCAGGATGACGTCCTCGCCGAGATAATGGATCAACTGGTGCATCTGGCCGGCATGGATACCGCCCGAGGCGACGGGCATCACCTTGTTGAGCGAGGCCCAGTCCTGATCGAAGAACAGCCCGGTCTCGAGATTCTGCGGCGTGCGCTCCTCGCGCAGCGTGTCATAAAACCCCTTGATCATGAGCGGGTCGCCTTCCAGCTTGCCGACCACAGTGCCGGCGTGGATATGGTCGACGCCGGCCATGCGCATCCATTTGCAGATGACGCGAAAATTCATGCCGTGGTTCTTCTGGCGCGAATAGGTCGAATTGCCGGCGCGGTGCAGGTGCAGGATCATGTCGTTGCGGCGTGCCCACTTGGCCATCGACTGGATCGCCGTGTAGCCGATGACGAGATCGATCATGATGATGCAGGAGCCAAGCTGTTTGGCGAATTCGGCGCGCTCGTACATCTCCTCCATCGTGCCGGCGGTGACGTTGAGATAGTGGCCCTTGACCTCGCCAGTGGCAGCTGAAGCCTTGTTCACCGCCTCCATGCAGTAGAGGAAGCGGTCGCGCCAGTGCATGAAGGGCTGCGAGTTGATGTTTTCGTCGTCCTTGACGAAGTCGAGGCCGCCCTTCAGCGCCTCGTAAACGACGCGGCCATAGTTGCGGCCTGACAGGCCGAGCTTCGGCTTCGTCGTCGCGCCGAGCAGCGGACGGCCAAACTTGTCGAGCCGCTCACGCTCCACCACGATGCCGGTTGCGGGTCCCTGGAAGGTTTTGAGATACGCGACCGGGATACGCATGTCTTCCAGTCGCAGCGCCTTGACCGCCTTGAAGCCGAACACGTTGCCGATGATCGATGCGGTCAGGTTGGCGATCGAGCCCGGCTCGAACAGGTCGAGGTCGTAGGCGATGTAGGCGAAGTACTGTTGCTCGGTCTTGGTGCCGGGACCGGTGTTTGGAACCGGCTCGGATCTGAACGCCTTGGCGCGGTAGAGCTCGCACGCTGTCAGCCTGTCGGTCCACACCACGGTCCAAGTCGCGGTTGAGGATTCACCGGCGATGGCGGCCGCTGCCTCCTCGTGGTCGACGCCGGGTTGCGGCGTGATCCGGAACATCGCGATCAGATCGGTCTCCTTGGGCCTGTAGTCCGGCTCCCAGTAGCCCATCTTCTTGTAAGGGATGACCCCTGACTTGTAGCGTTCCTTGCCTTCCTTGAGCGTACCCGCTGGCAGCATATCGATCTTGTTCATGACAGGTCTCCTGTTTGTTGCTCAGGCGGCTTTCGCGGTTGCGATATGGGGCGCGAGTTTTCCCGCGGCATAGCGTTTGGCCATCTCGTCCATGGCGATGACCTTGATCTTCGAGGCGTTGGACGCCGTGCCGAAACGCTCGAAGCGGTCTCGGCAAAGATCGTGCAAGGCGTCCATGGCGGGCTTCAGGAATTTTCGGGGATCGAACTCGCGCGGATTCTCCGTCGCGACGCGGCGGAACTGCCCGGCCATGGCCATGCGGCAATCGGTGTCGATGTTGACCTTACGCACGCCGTAGCGGATGCCGCGCTCGATCTCCTCCACCGGGACGCCAAAGGTCTGGGGCATCTCGCCGCCATATTTGTTGATGATGTCCTGCAGTTCCTGTGGCACCGAGGAAGAGCCGTGCATGACCAGATGCGTGTTGGGCAGCTTCTCGTGGATCGCCTCGATCACCTGCATGGCCAGGATGTCGCCGTCCGGCTTGCGGGTAAATTTGTAAGCGCCGTGCGAGGTGCCGCAGGCGATCGCCAGCGCGTCCACCTGGGTTGCGGCCACGAAGTCGACCGCCTGATCGGGGTCGGTCAAGAGTTGGTCGTGGGAGAGTGCGCCCTCGGCGCCGTGGCCATCCTCGGCCTCGCCCTGGCCGGTTTCCAGCGATCCGAGCACGCCCAGTTCGCCTTCGACGGAAGCCCCGACCCAATGCGCCATGCGTGTGACGCGTTCGGTTACGGCGACGTTGTAGGCATAGCTTGCCGGCGTCTTGGCATCTGCCATCAGGGATCCGTCCATCATCACCGAGGTGAAGCCGTGGCGGATCGCGGAAAGGCAGGTGGCCTCGTCGTTGCCGTGGTCCTGATGGATGCACAGCGGAATGGTCGGATGCATTTCAGTCAATGCCTCCATCATTTTGGCCAGCATGACGTCGTTGGCGTAGGACCGGGCGCCACGTGAGGCCTGGATGATGACAGGTGCGTCGCAGGCTTTGGCCGCCTCCATGATTGCGAGGCCCTGTTCCATGTTGTTGATGTTGAATGCAGGCACGCCGTAGCCGTGCTCGGCGGCATGGTCGAGAAGCTGGCGAAGGGTGATGCGGGCCATTGTGGGTCCTCCTAGACGATGAGCTTCAGCGCGGCCGCGGCAACCGCTTCGGATGTTATGTTGAAATGGCGGTAGAGATCGGGGGCAGGGGCGCTGGCGCCGAAGCCGGCCATGCCGACGACAGCGCCCGTCTCGCCGACCCAGCGGTCCCAGCCCAGCCGGGCTGCCGCTTCGACCGCGACGCGCGGCGCGGAGCCGAGAACAGCCTTGCGGGTGGCGTTTTCCTGCTCCTCGAAAAGCTCCCAGCAAGGCATCGAGACGACCGCGGCGGCGACGCCATGCTCGGTCTCCAGCCTTTCGGCGGCGGCAACCGCGATCTCGACCTCCGAGCCGGTTGCGATCAGGGTGACGGCGCGGTGCCTGGCTGGTTCGCGTAGGATGTATGCGCCCTGGCTGGAGCGGTTCGCATCGCTGTGCGCCTCACGCAGCATCGGCAGGTTCTGGCGCGACAGCACCAGCACGCTCGGCCGATCCCTGCTCTTCAGCGCAAGTTCCCAGCATTCCGCCGTTTCGATGATATCCGCTGGGCGAAAGACATTGAGGTTCGGCGTGGCACGCAGCATCGCCAGGTGCTCGACCGGCTGATGCGTCGGGCCATCCTCGCCGAGGCCGATGGAATCATGCGTCATCACGTAGATGACGCGCTGGCCCATGAGCGATGAGAGCCGTATCGCACCACGCGCATAGTCCGCGAAGCAGAGGAACGTACCGCCATAGGGCACGAAGCCTCCATGCAATGCGATGCCGTTCATGGCGGCGGCCATGCCGTGTTCACGAATGCCGTAGTGAATATAGCGGCCGGCATAGTCGCTCGGCGCAATGCGGTTCATGCCCTTGGTGATCGTCAGATTCGAGTGCGTCAGATCGGCCGAGCCGCCGACGGTCAATTCCGTGGCGCCGTTGATGACCTCCAGCGCCATTTCGGAAGCTTTTCGCGTTGCCACCTTGGTTGCCTTCTCGACATGCTCTCGGCGAAAGGCATCGAGCGCTTCGAAGACCGCGTCGGGCAGTCTGGCGGCGACCGCGTTCTCGAGGGCCTCTCGCTGCGGCGAGGCGGCAAGCCGCTGCTCCCACGCGCCCCGCATCGCTTCGCCGCGGCCGGCAATTTCGCGCCAGGCGAAAAGCACGTCGTCCGGCACCTCGAACGGCGCGAAGGTCCAGCCGATGTTCTCGCGGGTCGCAGCGATCTCTGCTTCGCCCAGCGGCGCGCCATGCGTCTTCTCCGAACCGCCGAGATTGGGGGCGCCCTTGCCGATTACAGTGCGGCAGGCAATCAGCGACGGTCGATCCGACTGCCGCGCCGCCTCGATAGCCGCGGCGACAGCTTCCATGTCGTGGCCGGAGACCGTTTGGACATCCCAGCCGGCGGCTTTGAAGCGCGCCGGCTGGTCCATCGACGTGGACAGGGAGGTTGGCCCGTCAATGGAGATCGCATTGTCGTCCCAGAACACGATCAGGCGGGAAAGCTTCAGGTGGCCGGCGAGGTCGATCGCCTCGTGGCTGATGCCTTCCTGCAGGCAGCCGTCGCCTGCAATCACATAGGTATGATGGTTGACCAGATCGGCACCGTAGCGGGCAGCAAGCATGCGCTCCGCCAGCGCCATTCCGACCGCCGTGGAAATGCCTTGTCCGAGCGGGCCGGTGGTGGTCTCGACACCAAGCGCGTGGCCATATTCGGGATGTCCGGCCGTGCGGCTGCCCAGTTGCCGAAACCGCTGCAACTCCTCGATCTGCATGTCTTCATAGCCGAGCAGATAGTGCAGCGCGTATTGCAGCATCGAGCCATGGCCGGCTGAAAGCACGAAACGGTCACGGTCGGGCCAGCCCGGCCTGGAAGGATCGATATTGATGAAGCGGTTGAACAGCACCGTTGCGACATCGGCCATGCCCATCGGCATGCCGGGGTGTCCCGAATTCGCTTTTTGGACGCTGTCCATCGCCAGCACGCGAATGGCGTTCGCCATGTCGAGCTCCGAGACGACGGCGGCGGCGGCAGGCTTTAGTGCTGTTTGGCTGGTCATGACGTCCTCCTCACGACACACGGCTCTTGCGTTCGATCAATTGCAGGATGAGGGGCGTCAGGATTAGCTGCATGGCAAGGTCGAGCTTGTTGCCTGGCACCACGATGGAATTTGGCCGCGACATGAACGAGTCGTGGATCATCGACAGCAGATAGGGAAAATCGATGCCGCGCGGATTGGCGAAGCGGATAACCAGCATCGATTCGTCAGGCGTCGGAATCCAGCGCGCGATGAAGGGGTTGGACGTATCGACAATCGGCACGCGCTGGAAATTGATGGCGGTCTGCGAGAATTGCGGGACAATGTAGCGGACATAATCGGGCATCCGGCGCAGGATCACGTCCATCACCGCCTCGGTGGAATAGCCGCGTGTCGAACGATCGCGATGGATCTTCTGGATCCATTCGAGATTGATGACCGGCACGACGCCGATCTTGAGATCCGCATGCTTCGCCAAATTGATCGTGTCGGTGACGACACAGCCGTGCAGCCCCTCGTAGAAGAGCAGGTCGCTGGGACCGAACTCGCGCCATTCGGTAAAGCTTCCCGGTGGCGTGCCGTACTGCTTTTCCTCTTCCTCGTCATGGATGTAGGTGCGGGTTCTTCCGGATCCCCGGCGGCCGTATTCCGCGAACACCTCTTCGAGAATCCCGAGTTCGTTGGCCGCGGCATGGAAGTGGGTGAAGTTCGGATTGCCGGCCTTCTCCTCTTCGGCCACCTTTGCCTTCATCGCGGCGCGGTCGTAGCGGTGGAATGCGTCGCCTTCGATGAACGCGGCCTCGATGTTCTCGCGCCGGAAGATCAGCTCGAAGATACGCTTGACCGAAGTGGTGCCGGCGCCCGACGAGCCGGTGATGGTGATGATGGGGTGCTTGGCTGACATGGTGCTGCTCAGGCTCTGAAGAGGCCACGGCGGCTGAACAGCGGCGCTCGTTCGCCGATGTTGCTCGGCTCGGTGTGGTAGCGGGTGACGCGCGCGACCTCCCGCGCCGACCCGAAGACCATCGGCACGCGCTGGTGCAGGCTGTCGGGTTCGATGTCCAGGATGCGGTTGATCGTATCGGTGGCCGCACCGGCAGCCTGTTCTATGAGATAGGCAATCGGGTTGGCCTCGTAGACCAGGCGCAGCCGTCCCTGACCGTAGCCCTTGCGCCGGTCGCCGGGGTAGAGAAACACGCCGCCGCGCATCAATATGCGGTAGCAGTCGGCGACCAGGGAGGCGATCCAGCGCATGTTGAAATCCTTCTCTCGCGGTCCTTCGGTGCCCTCCAGGCAGTCGTCGACATAGAGCCGCACGGCCTCGTCCCAGTGCCGGTAGTTGGCGGCGTTGATGGCGAACTCCTGGGTGCGTTGCGGAATGATCCGGCTCTCGTAGGCCTGGACGAAGGTGCCGAGCCTGGCCGACAGGACGAAGATATGCGTACCGCTGCCGAGCGACAGGACGAGCGCCAACTGCGGCCCATAGATGAAGAAACCGGCGCCTAGCTGATTCACGCCCGCCTGCAAAAAAGAGGCGGCCGGATCGGCATCCGGCGCGCCAGTTGCGGGCAGGAGCGAGAAGATCGTTCCGATCGACACGTTGGTGTCGATGTTGGAAGAGCCGTCGAGCGGGTCGATGGCAATGGCGAGTGGTGCTTGCCTGTCGAGCAGGACCGGCTGCTCCAGCTCCTCGGAAGCGTAGAGCGCGACCGGAGCGTGGCGCATGGCGTCGAGGAAGATGTCGTCGGAGAAGACGTCGAGATCCTTCTGGACATCGCCGTCGGCGTTGGCGCCACGAGTCCCGGCAAAGGCGGCGCCGAGCACACCTTGATTGATGGTATTGCGGATCTTGCTGGCGGCCTGTGTCAGCTGACGGACAGTCGTTACGACCGCGGAGCGAAGTTCGTCCGGCTGGCCGAGATAGGAGTTCAGAAAAGCGTCGAGCGTTGCCGCTGGCATCGTAACCTCCCGATCCAGCCGCGTCTCCTCGGATCGGCTGGATCGGGGGAATGAAAACAAACGACAATTGATAAGTAAAATTCAATAACTTTACGTTGGTACTAAAAATAATTTAGTATGAGACATGAGAAACCTCACGCTCAAGCATTTCAAGACCATCCAGGCCATCATCAGGCACGGAAAAATTGTGAGTGCGGCCAAGGCGTTAGGTCTGTCTCCTTCAGCACTGACAATTCAGTTGCGGCAAATGGAGGAAGAATTCCAACTGGCTCTGTTCGACCGGACGTCGGACGGCATGCGTCCCACTGCCGCAGGTTTGGCCGTCGTTGAGGCAGCGCAAGCTATCGAGGAGCATCTCGGTCTGCTCGAAGACAAGATCGACGCCATCAAGGGCGTTCGTACGGGTAGCTTGAGGCTCGGCGTCGTTTCCACCGCCAAGTATTTCGCGCCGCGGTTGATGGCTGCGTTCATGAAGGAACATCCCGACATCGACATGCGGCTTGCCATCGGCAATCGTGCCCAGACGATCGACAACCTCAAGAATCACGACATCGACATCGCGCTGATGGGGCGCCCGGCGAAAGAGGTCCCGGTGCGTGCTTCGGTCTTCGGCGACCACCCGCTGGTCATCATCGCACCGCCCGAACACCCGCTGGCGGCGGCACGCGATATCTCCAAGGAGCGCATTGCCGAGGAGCATTTCCTTATTCGCGAGCCCGGCTCCGGAACCCGCATCTCGCTGGAAATATTCCTGAGCGACGTGCCTGGCCGCATCGATGAACTCGGCGTCGAGATGGGCTCGAACGAAACGATCAAGCAGGCGGTGATGGCTGGTCTGGGCATCGCCTTCATTTCTGCCCACACGATCGCCGCGGAAACCGAAGCTGGCCGGCTCGTCATCCTCGACGTTGTCGGCATGCCGATCCGCCGACAGTGGTTCTCGGTGATACGAACCGATCACGCAATCTCGCCGGCCATGGCTACGTTCAACGACTTCCTGATGCGCAAGGGCGCGATGTATCTGCCCCTGTTCGGTAAGCTTTATCCCGATTCCTGAGCGGGATGACCGACGGATGGCGTTCGGAATCGACCGGAGCGAGACGCCGGACGTGTCGCCTGCCAAGAGACGTGAAATCCGTCGCAAGGTCGACTGAAGGTCTATTTCTTCCGACCGAGCGTTTCCGAGACGGTCCTGGACAATTGATAGAGCCGCTGCTCGATTATCGTCGGCACGTCGCAGACATAGGTCAGCGACTGGACACGTTCGTTGAAAATGCGCGTCGCGAAATTCAACTGGTCGGTTCGCCGTTCGACTTCGTCCGGATCGGCGTCGGCTTTGGCACGTAGGGCGTCGACGTCGGATGCTTCCTTGCGCAATTCAGCCGCCATTTCGAGCTGTTTGTGGGCATAGCGGGAAATGCCGGAAATCACGTGCGAACGCTCGGCGTCCATGTGATCGAACATTCCCTGCACCAGCATCGCCATCTTTGGTGCGACCTGCTCCGCCGGCAGAGAAGCCACGAAGTCCTTGATCTCCTTCTGGGCTTCGGCAATCGGCGTCCGTCGGGCCGCCACCGCCTCGACCAGCGCGGAGACGCCCGAATCCTTCGACCAATCCTTCGCCGCCGGGGGAAGCTCCGGCCCATTCCAGATCTGGCCGAGCGAGAGCTGCGGCACCTTGCGCTGCATGCAAGGCCAGTCGGGATCGGTGTTTGCCGCCCTGGCGTCCATCGGGACAAGCATGGCGACCAGAACCAGGGTGTGCACAAGTCTCATTCGCGCCATCAGCCGTTTCCTCCCGTGTCCTGTTTGCGGGTCATCAGGCCGCGCGAAGGATCGTACGCAATGATGGCGCCGCCCAGAAACAACAGCGTGCAACCGGCGACGACGCCCAGCGACAGCCAGTCGATCTGCCCATAGAAGGCGAAGCGGATCAGTTCGACGGCATAGGTGAACGGATTGGCGAGGCAGATCTTGTAGAGCAGGGGGCTTGCCTCCTGGATACGCCACAAAGGATACAGCGCCGGCGACGCGAAATAGCCTGGAAAGATGACGAAGTTCATGATGCCGGCGAAGTTTTCGAGCTGCTTGATCATGGACGACAAAAGCATGCCGAGCGCGCAAAGCATCATGCCCGACAGAAACAGTGCCGGCAGCACGTAGAGATAGCCGAGCGGCGGCGCCCTGACGCCCCACAACCAGGCGACGATCAGAAATGCGTAGACTTGCACGATCGATACGGCCACGCCGGCCAACATCTTCGACACCAGCAGGAACCAGCGCGGAAATGGGCTGACCAGCAGGATGCGCATGTTGCCCATCTCGCGGTCGTAGACCATCGACAGTGAAGACTGCATGCCGGAAAACAGCAGGATCATGCCGCACAGACCCGGAGTGATGTAGACCTCGTAGAGCACATAGGTCTTGTAAGGAGGGATGATCGACACGCCGAGCACCTGGCGGAAGCCGGCGGCGAAGATGAACAGCCAGACGAGCGGCCGCACCAGTGAGGAAATGAACCGTTCGCGTTGGTGCAGGAAGCGCAGGCACTCGCGCAGGACGATGCCTTTCAGGCAAATGAGATAGTGGCGGAGGCCGAATGGTTCAGACCCTACCGGTTTGATGCTGACAACTTTTCCGGGCATCGCAGGAGCGCTCATGACGATGTCTCCGCCATGCCTGCCGCGTCGATGCGGCTGAGCTTCGAAAAGGCATCGCGAATGGAATTTCCTCCATTTGCCTGGACGACATCCGACACCTTGCCCCTGGCGACCAGGTCACCCCGCCGCAGCACGACGACATGATCGGTATCGTTGACTTCATCGATCAGATGCGTGGCCCAGAGCACGCCGATACCATCGGTTTCGACGAGCTTGCGGATGGTGGCGAGGATGCCAGCACGCGACTCGATGTCGAGGCCGACGGTCGCTTCGTCAAGCAGGAGCAGGGAAGGTCGGTGAAGCAGCGCCCGGGCGATCTCGATGCGCCGCATCTGACCGCCGGAGAGGCTGCGTGCCTTGTCATGCTGGCGGCCCTGCATGTCGACTGTGTCAAGCAGCGCGGCGATGCGCTGCCGGGCTTCGCGTCCGCCAATGCCATGCAGCGAGGCATGGTAGGAAAGATTCTGATAGACGCTGAGATCGAGGTCGAGCGTGCGCGCCTGGAACACGATGCCGACCCGTCTGAGCGCTTCGCCCGAAGCGCTGCGGATGTCGTGGCCGAAGATGCGGATCGACCCGTGACGCGTGTCATAGAGGTGGCTGATCAGGGAGAACAGCGTTGTCTTGCCGGCCCCGTTGAGGCCGAGCAGGACGGTGAACGTCGCCGGCAAGATCGAGAACGAGACCTCGTTGAGTGCCCGCTTCGGTCCATAGGAGTGGCTGACGGCACTGACGTCGAGCGCCGCCGCCTCGTCTCCCGGTCCGCTTGTCCTCACATGCTGCATGCCCGGATCGCTCCTTCAGGACGCGTTGGCAGGACGCACTGCTATCTAGCGCGCCTGATTTCCTTTGGTCTCACTTGATCGTGATCTTGCCCTTCAGGCCCTTGTCGGCGAGGTCGGGAACCGACCAGGTATACTCGCCGGGGCGAACTGTGTGGAATTGCACCTGGATCGTTCCCGCGTCGTCGAATTCCAGCCAGGCCGGTCCGCCGTCCATATGCACCTCCAGATCGTCGATGACGATCTGGTCCATCCACACATTGCGGAACAGGTCGGTCACGAACTTGTATTCGAAACCGCCCTTGGAGGTGATCTTCCAGCGATAGCCTTGGCCGGCGATCAGCTCGAAATCCTTCTGATTGACGGCATAGGTGGAATCGGCCGAGCCGATAATCAATTCCGGCAGGTTCTTGCTGGCACGCGATGGTTTTGGCGTTGCGTCATCCGCGCTTGCGCCGATCGGAGCAAGCACAAATCCGGCGAGCGCGGCGAAGATAAATCTATGGCGAAATTTCATGTCGCGATCCTCCCCATGATCAATGTCTGCTATTTGGGCGAAATGGCCACACCCCAAGGCTGCTGGCCCACGGTGAGCGATTGGACCGGCTCGTCGGTCGCCGTATCGATGAACGTGATGTCGTTGGAGTTGCCATTCGTGGTGATCAGCGTTTTCTGGTCGGGTGTGAAGGCCAGGTGCCAGACGCGTTGGCCGACGAGGATGTATTTCTCGACCTCGAAGGTGTCGGTATTGACCACGGCGACATGGTTCGCCGGGCCGAGCGCGACATAGGCTTTCTTGCCGTCGGCGCTGATGGCGATGCCTACCGGCTGGATGGTCTCAGCCCGCAATCCCTGAATCGCGAACTGGATCTTCTTCACCACTTCGCGTTTGGCGTTATCGATGACGCTGACGGTGCCGCCCACTTCGGCGCTGACCCAGACCTGCGAGCCGTCCGGCTTGAATTCGGCAAAGCGCGGGCGCGTGTCGACCAGCACGTTATCGGTTACATCGTGGGTGCCAGTGTCGATGAAATGCGCCATGCTGGTGGTTTCCGAGGTGTTGACCATGGTCTTGCCATCAGGGCTGATACCCATGCCTTCCGGTTCCACGCCGACTGGAATCTCGGCCATGACCTGCTTGCTCTCGACGTCGATGGCGGTGACGAGGTTGTCGTCCTCATTGGCGACATAGAGCGTCTTGCCGTCAGGCGAGAGCACGAACAATTCGGGATCGGGGCCAGATGGCAGCGTGCCGACGATTTGCAGCGTCGCGGTGTCGATGATTTCGACCGTGTCGTCATCACTGGCGCAAAGATAAACGAATTTGCCGTCATGCGAGATGGTGATGCCGCGTGGCCTCTGGCCGACCTCGACGGTCTTCACCACTTGCATGGTGGCCGTGTCGACGACCGTCATCGTGTTGTCCTTCTCGTTGGAAACGTAGGCCGTATAGGCCGATGCCGGGCTGGCCGTGAGGCCGGCCGCGAGAATGGCGAATGCACAAGCTCGTGTCTGCACGCAAATTCCTCCCCTTTGGCCCTACTTGAGAACGCATTTCGTTTCCGGCTGATCGATACCAAGCGTATCGAGTTCGGAGAATTGGTGGAGATAGCCCTCCTGCGGTGATGTCGAAACGACCGACTTGGTGTCGCCAAGCAGGATCGGCTGGCGAAGCTGGAGGTTCCATTTGCGGAAGGTGAGCTTCTGTCCCTTGAAGGCGGCAACCGAGAAATCGCCCGACCGGATGTAGTCACTGATCTTTTTGGCATCGTCGCCTTTGGTGCGCGTGGTGGCTTCGCCGACGCCACGCACTGCTGTCCACGCCGACATGTCCTTGGAAAGCATCCGCCGGCCCGTCGTCTTCAGGAAGCGGCTCTGCATCTGGATGCCGCCCCATTGCTCGCTGGCGGGATGCCACGACGATGCAACAAGCCCGGCCGTGCCGGCGACCAGCCGCGGCGTCCAGGTGCGGTAGGGCACGTAGGTGCCAAACACCTGGCTTTCGTCGGCGACAAGCACAATGTCGTGCTCCGGCAGATCCTGCGTGAATACGGAAATCTGCTGCTGTATCTGCGTGGCGCCGGTGTCGGTACGCCTGGCCGTGCCGGTGTCCTTGAATTCCTTCTCGGCGACGATCTGGCCGCCGAAACGGGTTGCCGCGCGGCGCAACGCGTCGGCGTAGAGATGGTCCTGCTCATGCGAGCCGTAGAGCAGCACCCAATTCGGCCACTTCTTCACCATGAGATACTGCGCCAGCGCATCGGCAAGCATGCTGCGCGTCGGCGCGATATGAAAAACATTGATGCGGCAGTCCTCCTCGCGCAGGCTATCGTCGGTGGCACCGATGTTGAAGATCAGCACGCCCTTGTCGCGGGCTATATCGGCGATCGACAGCAATTGTTTGGCCGAGAGGTCTGCGACGACATAGTGGTCACCTTTGGCGATCAGGTCCTCGAATGCCTGAACCGCGTCGGCTTCGGGTTTGATCTCGGTCACGTCGAGGCTGAATTTCTGGTCGGTGAATTTTCCGGTGGTGTTGTTATCGCCGATTGCCACAGTGGCGCCGGCGACACCTTCATCACGCGGCGGCAGGTCGAGCATGGAAAGCGTCAATTGCGGCGCGTAGGCCCGCAAATACCCTATCTTGATTTCAGTGACCTTTTTTTCCGGCTTCGCCGCCGCTTCCTGGGCTATCGCGCCCGGAGCGTTGACGGTCAGGGAAAAAAAGCACAAAAAGGCGGCGAGAGTGCCCGGCACCGCGCTCGTCATCGATAGTAATTACCCATTCTTGCGCTGAGGTCCGACGGGTGTCGGAGCAGCGCCAAGTCCAGGTGCCCATGGTCAACTTAGCCGACCCGCAAAATTTATCAAACCCTATCGGACGACTTTTCGCGTCTGCCCTGGCTCGGTGTCTTTTTGACAAACATGCAATGGCGGCTGAAAAGATTGCCATCTTCGATTTCGAGGTCGTTCGCAGCTATGTCATCCGCGACGTGCGCGAGAATCAAGCGGACGAAGGACAAAAGATCTTGTCCTCCAAACTGGAGAAACTGTTCAAATGACCAGAATGCTGGCCAGCGTCACCGGCATCGAAGAGGCGGAGATCGTTCTTTCGAGCGGCGCCGACATCGTCGATCTGAAGGATCCGAAGGCGGGAGCGTTGGGCGCGGTACCCACGGAAACCATCCGCCGAACGATTTCGTTCATCGCTGGTCGGGCTCCGGTCAGCGCGGTCTGCGGCGACCTGCCGATGGAACCCGAAACGATCCGCGCCAAGGCTGAAGAGATCGCGGCGACCGGCGTCGATTATGTCAAGATCGGGTTTTTCCCATCGGCTCACATCCCTGCCTGCGCGGAGGCGCTCGAACCGCTGGCCGCGCGAACGAAGTTGATCGCTGTGCTCTTTGCCGATCTGGCGCCGGACTTCGAGCTCCTGCCGGTATTCGGCAGGCACCGCTTCCACGGCGTGATGGTTGATACCGCGCAGAAGGGAAAGGGCCGGCTGCTCGACCATTTGCCACCGGAGCGGATTCCGGGATTCGTCGATCGAGCCAAGTCGCTCGGTCTGATGGTTGGCCTGAGCGGATCGCTCGAAGCCCCGGATATTCCACGTCTATTGCCTTTCGCTCCCGATTTCCTCGGCTTTCGCGGCGCGCTGTGTGGCCATGCCGACCGCGCGGGTTCAATCAGCGCCGAGGCGGTCTCGCAGATTCGCGAATTGGTCCCGGCAGAGCCTGGGACGGGCGGTAAATCGAGCATCGACTATCGCCTGTTGGCAGCGAGAGGCTATTCGCCGGGCACCGATCCGACACTGGGCACGGACAGGATTTTCGTGCGGGATTTTGTTCTGCCGGTCCAGATCGGTGCCTACAGCTTCGAGCATGGTCATACTCAAAAGGTGCGCTTTGATGTGATCGCCGACGTGCTGCAAGTCACCGACCATCCCGAGGACATGCGCCATGTGTTCTCCTATGACATCATCATGGATGGCATTCGCACCATCGTCGCGCGGGGGCACATTCAGCTCAGCGAGGCTTTGGCCGAGCAAGTGGCGGCGCACGTTCTGGAGAACCAGCGCGTCGTGCGCGTCACGGTAAGGGTGGAAAAACTCGAGCTCGGGCCTGGCGGTGTCGGCGTCGAGATCGAACGCAAGCGCCAATCGGCAGGACGCGGTGTCGCCTCCGGCTCTGCCGGCCGAAAAGACAGAGGCAGTGTTTCCCGGCCGCGCCAGCAAGGCTCCGACGTCCTCGGGCGGGCCGTCGTCAAGCTTGGCGGCAGCACTGCCCATGCGGCGGAAATGACGAGCTGGATCGCGGCGCTGGCGGGTTCCAGGTTACCGATCGTCATCGTGCCCGGCGGCGGCCTGTTTGCCGATCAGGTGCGCGAGACGCAGACCCGCATGGATTTTTCCGACACCGCCGCACATGCCATGGCGATCCTCGCCATGGAGCAGTTCGGCCAAATCATCCTCGATCGGGACGAAAGACTGACGCCGGCACGATCGCTGGAGGAGATTGTGCGAGCATTGGACGAAGGCAAGGTTCCGGTGTGGCTGCCGTCGTCACTTGCGTTGCCGGCACCGGACCTTCCGGCCTCTTGGGACATTACCTCCGATTCCCTGGCTGCCTGGCTTGGCGGGAAGCTTGGCGCGAACGCGCTGTTGCTTATCAAGCAGACCGATGCATTCTTCGACAACGATACCCCTGACAGCCTGAAGGCCAGGGGCATTGTCGACCCAGGCTTTGCCGCCATGCTGCCCGACGGCATCGATTTCCGTCTCGCCGGTCCGAAGGATGCCGCCGAGGCGGGCGCGCTACTCGCATCGGGCAAGCTGCCCGGCATCGGGATTGTGGCTTCGACCCGCTCGGCAAAGAAGGCAGGATAGCCGATGGTGAAGCTGCACGTGCCGCGCTGGGCGTGGGTTTTGACGGGGTCCGGGCATTTTTTCACGGAGAGCTTCGCACTTGTTCGCCAACTCGAACATTGCGATGTCTTCGTGTCGAAAGCCGCCAATGAAGTGCTGCGCATGTACAAGCTCAAACTCGATTTTCCGGAGACGACGCGCGTGCTGCACGACAAGACGGCGAGCGCCATTCCCGTCGGCGAATTTTACCACGGCGTCTACCACACGGTCGTGGTGGCGCCTGCCTCGTCCAACACGGTTGCCAAATGCGTCTGGGGTATATCCGATACGCTTGCCACCAACGTCTTTGCGCAAGCCGGAAAGTGCCGCGTGCCGATCATCGTCTTTGCCTGCGACACCGCACCCGAACTCGAAACCATGGCGCCGCATGGCCTGGTCAAAGTCTATCCGCGCAGGATTGACCTGGAAAACACCGAGCGGCTGAAGGGGTTCGAACGAACCCAGGTGGTCGAGTCGCTCGCGGACCTCAACGCGGCGGTTCAGCAACGCCGGGCCGAGCTGTCCGGCCATGGCTGAGCGGCTGGTCTTTCTCACGGGACATCTGGCCAGGGCACGGTTGGAAAAGCTGCTATCCGGTCTGGGCGAGACGGAGTTTTCGTGGGAGGTGGTCGACATAGGTGTCAAGGTCGCCGCACTGATGACCGAAGACATCATAAAGCGGCGTCTCATCGCGCCCAACGCCGTTGACCGCTTTATCCTGCCAGGGCGCTATCGCGGCGATATCGAGCAATTGTCGAACCATTTCGGCGTGCCCTTTGCGCGCGGTCCTGACGAGATCGCGGACCTGCCGGCCTTTCTCGGCCGTGTCGGCGAGCCGCCGGATCTTACGCGTCACGATATGCGCATCTTCGCCGAGATCGTCGATGCGCCAATGCTGTCGATCGAAGCGCTCACGCTGCGGGCGGGGACGCTAGCTGCGGCCGGCGCCGATGTCATCGATCTTGGCTGCCTGCCTGAAACGCCATTTCCGTTGCTGTCGGAGGCTGTGCGCGAGCTCAAGGCACAAGGATTTCAGGTCAGCGTCGATTCGGCCAGCGCGGACGAACTGTCGATCGGTGCACGCGCCGGTGCGGACTATCTTCTCAGCCTCGACGAGAACACGCTGCCGTTAGTGTTCGGCCATGGGGCTACGGCAGTGTTGATCCCGTCCGCCCCCGGCGATCTGGATTCGCTTGGCCGCGCTATCGATGCGGCGCAAAGGGCTGGCATTTCCTTTATCGCCGATCCCGTGTTGGATCCGATCCACTTCGGCTTCGCCCAATCGCTCGGCCGCTTCATCGAGGCGCGCCGCCGCTGGCCGAAGATCGAATTGCTGATGGGCACCGGCAATCTCACCGAACTTACCGACGCCGACAGTTCTGGCGTTACGGCCGTTCTAACGGGGCTCTGCTCGGAACTCGGGATTCGAAACGTGCTAGCCGTACATGTCAGCCCTCACACGGTGCGGACGATCGAGGAGCACGACATTGCCCGTCGCATCATGTTCGCTGCCCGCAATGACGGTGCACTGCCGCGTAGCTATCACCCAGGCTTGCTGCAGATCCACGATCGCAAGCCCTTCACGGCCTCGACCGATGATATCGCTGGATTGGCGGCCGAGGTGCGCGACGCCAACTACCGTATCGCGGCAGCGGAGGACGGCATTCATATTTTCAACGGCAAAGGGCACGCGGTTGCCACGGATGCGTTCGAATTCTTCGCCGGACTTGGCGTGGAGACCGATGGTGCGCATGCTTTCTATCTGGGCGCGGAACTGACGAAGGCCGAGATCGCGTGGCGCCTCGGCAAGCGCTATGTTCAGGACGAGCCGCTCGCATGGGGCGTTGCCGCACCGGCTCCCGAAACCGACCGTACCCGTCTTGCCAAACCGGGCGAAACGCTTCGCGCGAAGAAGGAGGGCTAGGTGCCTTACATTCGCGAGACAATCATCACCACTGTCGACAAGGCAGGAAAGGTCCATATCGCGCCGATCGGCATAATCTCCGAAAAAGACGGCTGGGTCATCGCACCGTTTCGTCCCTCGGTTACGCTCGACAATCTGGCGGCGGTGCCGTTCGCCATCGCCAACTACACCGACGACGTGCGCGTCTTCGCTGGATGCCTGACCGGGCGCAAGGACTGGCCGACCGTTCCCGTTGAAGATTTTCTGGTTCCCCGGTTGGCGACTGCGCTGGCGCATTCGGTTCTCGAAGTCGAGAGCGTTGACGATGATGGCGTGCGCCCTCGCCATTTCTGCCGCGTGGTTCGAGAGGAAATGCATGCGCCCTTCACCGGCCTTAACCGTGCCAAGGCGGCTGTTCTGGAACTGGCCATCCTGGTCAGCCGGCTCGGCATGCTACCCCGCGACAAGATCGAGGCCGAGATCGCGTATCTTTCGATCTCTATCGAAAAGACAGCCGGCGCCGACGAACGGGAAGCCTGGGGTTGGCTGATGCAGCGTGTCAGCGATCACCTGGCCGTCAAAGGGTCCAGCAGCGAGGACGCGTGAGCGTGACGACGCGAGCGCCGCTACGCTGCTTGCGATCGATATCCAGCCAGCAGCGCCACCGCCGATGCTGGTGCGGCGCGGCTGGCCTCGCCGCGAACAGCGTCATGGGCGGGGACGATGTCGGCGAAATCGACAAAGCGACGTTCCATGCGCTCGGCCAGCCGCCTGATCTGCCAGCGGCCCGTTCCGGCGCCGACGATCGGAACATCTTGAGCAAGACCCCAGGCAACCAGGGATGCTGCGTCGTGGATTTTCCGCAATTGCTGCTCGCTGAACCAGCGTGCGACTTCACCCCATTCCGGCGGCGAAAGTTCAGCGGCGTCGCGCCCGACCATGCGCGCCAGTCGCGCGATTGAGCCGTGGACGGTCTTTTCCTTGCCGTCGGCGGAAGGGTGCATGTCGTCCTCCTCATCGAGCACGCCCAGGATCCGGTGCGCGTCGGCGATCGAGGCGAAATACTCGTTCATCAATGGCGTCAGCCTTCGATGGACCGGAGCAGACGAGGCTACACCGAACAGGAATGTCCTGGTGAAACCGGTATAGACCAATTCACCAGTCAGAAGCCGTCCGGCATCGGTGTAGCCCTCATTGACGACGGCGCCGTCCTTTATGGCGATAATGTCGGTGGTGGTGGAGCCCATATCGACGAACAGGGCATCGCCGGCCAGTTTTGCCACCAAAGAGGCTGTCGCGTGCCAGTTGGCGGAGGCGACATCAGTGCTCAGCCGCGCTGCCTGCTCGACCTCGACAAAGCCGGATGATCCGGCATAGATCAGCTTTTCGCCTGTGGGAAAACGATTGGAAATCTGACCCAGCAGCGTCGTCACGCCGATATCGCGGGACGCAAAGATGTCCGATAGCTCGCCCGTCATGGTGAACGCGTTGAGATCGGCTTCCGCATAGATCGGGGCTGTTTCGTCGAGGGCCGAGGTCAGGCTGTGCAACCCTTGCCAAAGCGGCGTGGCGATCGTTACCGCGCCGACGATGCGGCCGCCTTGCGCGCGCGTCACCTTCAGATGCGCGCCGCCAATGTCGAAACCCGCAATGATGCTCTTTCTTTTTTCCACACTTCAAGCTTTCATGACAGCAGTTGGTTGGCGAGAAAAGCGTTGCGCATCATTCCGGTTCTCGACTTGAAAGGCGGCGAGGTGGTTCGTGCCCAGCAAGGAAAACGCGATCGCTACCGGCCGATCATTACGCCGCTCAGCCGAAGTTCCGATGTCCTCGCCGTCGCCGAAGGGTTGCGCACGCTTCATCCCTTTTCGACCTTCTACATCGCCGATCTGGACGCCATTGGAGGCGGTACTCCAAACAGCGACGCACTTGCCCGGCTGAGGGCGATGACGCAGCCGCCTGAGCTCTGGGTCGATGCCGGCGTAGCAGACAGGAAAACGCTTCTGGCGGCGCTCGCTGAACATTCGGTTTACCCGGTGTTGGGCTCCGAATCGCAGCAGGACGATGTGCTGCTCCGGCATTTTCGCGATCATCCCGATCTCATCCTGTCCCTTGACTTCTTTGGCGATGATTTTTGCGGACCGCGTTCTCTTCTCGCTGAGCCCGAGCTTTGGCCGCAAAAGGTGATCGTCATGACGCTGGCCAAAGTCGGTGCGGCCGCCGGCCCGGACTTCAGGCGGCTGGAGGAGGTCAAGGCCAAGGCGGGAAGTCGCGCGGTCATCGCGGCCGGCGGCGTCCGCGATGACAACGATATCCACGCATTGTCAGCAATGGGCATCGCCGCAGCGCTGGTCGCAACCTCACTGCACAACGCCACGCTCACACCTAGTCACCTGGCGTCGCTCGGCGCCTGATCACAGTTGCTCCTCACCCCCGAAAGGCGGGCGCCCTTCGGGAGTGTCGCTTCAAAAGCCCAGAACCCTTTTCAGCCGGCGCAACAGACCATCCGTTTCGGAAGATGGCTTTTCCTGTGCGGGGCTGTCTCTTGTCTAGGCCGCGAACGGATGCTTGACGTTGTCGCGCTGAGCGGTGGCTTCGGCGGCGGTCGGGGTTCCTGCGATAGCGCGCTGGATGGCCTCCTTTGTCGCCTCGTAGTTGTATTTTTGGATCTTGGCGTCGTCGGCCGCGTCCCAATGGATGAATACGCCAACGCAAATGAACACGTCGTCCGCTTCGTTTGCCGGAATTGTCCCGTCCGCGACGCTGTCCTGCACTGCCTTTGCAACGGCGTGCTGCGCCGGGCCGAACATCTGTACAGCCTGCTTGGCGCCCTTGATCGTGACCTTGTTGAACATCACCGTATTGGGCTTGCATTGAAGATTGGGCGCGATCACCGCCAAAAGCGAGGTAAAACCGTCCTTGTTGTTGGTAAGCGCGTTGCAAAATGCCGTTTCGACTGCGCTCCCTCGCGGCCCGATGAGCAGGTCGACATGCGCGACTTCGTTGCCGTCCCCGACCAGCGATTCACCGACCATTACCTTCGAGATTTTTGCCATGCCAATTTCCTCCAAGACACAATTATGATGTCCACGGACGCTGCAACCGAGCAGGCGCTCGATGGACAGCTATCCTTGTTGGCAGCGCCCGGATTGCCCGGACCGGTTGGCTAGATAGCCGCGGAAGCACAGCTCCCGCTTTTGGAAGTCAAGCACCAACGCCGCGATTATGCAAGCGAGTGCCTAGAGTGTGGACTAAAAGAGTAGCCACGGTCAGATCGGCCGAGGTGCCGGGGTTTACTTTGTCCGCCTTCAGCCGGCGGTCGAACTCCATGAGCAGGCGAATGCGTGACGGCTCGTCGCCGTTGGCATGGAGCGTCGCCTGAACGGAAAGAGCGTCCTGTCGCACCTGATTTGCGACTTCAATTCCGTGATTGCGCACCACGTGACTGTCGGGGAAGCCTGCGAGAAACGCCATATAGGCGAACACGGTCGGCCACATGCCGCTTTCTCCGCGAGCTAGCGCCCCTACCAGCGCGGCCAGCCCTACCCCGAACACGTCGCCGAAACAGGTGTCATACTGGCGGGCGATCATATCGCGGTCGGCAGCCTCCCGCATTGCTTCCAAGAGATGAACCTTCGGCACCTGCCGCACATCATTCGCGGCATCTCCCAGGCCGCCTGGCGCTGCCATGGCGATCGCCTCGAACACTGCCCTGGTATCGTCCATGCTCAGCGCGCGCAGCAGCGAGTCGAGATTGTCCTGCAAGCTGCCACTCCTCATTTCGGCGGCGCCTATCAGAGGCCCCGCCAGGAGGACGATGCCGAGATTGGTGTTGGTTGCTACCGCCAGGCGTGTCGCACGCACCGCCTCCAGCATGCGCTGCCCGACCGAGAGGCGAGGATCGGTCAGCGGCTCGGACGAAACCTCGGCACTCATCATGAACTGGGCGGCGGACATGCCGTGTCCGTCGGCGAACAGGTGGACATTGCCCGGCTTCAGAGCTTCGATCTCCATCCGGCAGGCATCCTTGTAGCTAGCCCGGAGGCGTTCACGCGATAACGCCATCCTGCCGCTCCGTTACGAATTCGCCGGCGCGGTGAAACGGAAGGGCCGCGGCGCGGCGGTCGCTTCGGTGCGGTCGGCCAGGAATTTCAGCAGGGCATCGGCGATCGCTTCGGCGATGTTCACAGCGACCACCGATTGCAGTCCTGACCAGGCGGGCATGCTGTTCACCTCGAGTACGAACAAGCTGCCATCGTCGGCTCGCACGATGTCCACGCCGGCGAAATCCGCGCCGACGGCGGCTGACGCGGCGACAGCCAGCGATGCCAGCTCAGCCTTGCCAGGTCCCGAAACCGGCTCCGGCACGCCACCCCGGTTGACGTTCGTGATCCAGTCGTCGCTGCTGCGGCTCATCATCGCGACTGTTTCGCCGGCGCAGACAAAAACGCGGAAATCCCGGAAGGGCGGGCCGGCGCGCGACACATAGTGCTGGAGATAGTAGACGCTGTTCACCTCGTCTGCGGCGGGAAGGTCGGAGAGCGTACGGATCAGCCTTATCCCGCGGCCTTGCGCCCCGAACAATGGTTTGAGAACCAGCGGTCCCTTCGGAAGCTCTTGCGCCGCGAACTCCTTGGCGGCGGCAAGTCCTTCGACGGCGAATGTCGGTGGCGTTGGCAGACCGGCATTTTTCAAGAGGAAAGTCGTCATCGACTTGTCGACGCAGCGTTCGACCGCCTGCGCCGAATTCCACACGGGAACCGACAGCCGGCTCAGCGCGTGCAGTACCCCGAGGCGCCGGGTGATCGCTTCGAACGATCCGGCGGCGATCGAACGGACGAGCACGGCATCAGGCAGCGCACCGCCGAAACCGGGGATCGAAAGTCCGCCCGGGCTGCCGGTGTCGAACGCGATCGCCGCCAGCGGCACGGTTGCAACAATAGCGCCCCGTCGACCAAGCCTTGCCGCGAGGCCACTTGAGCCGGTGTCCGAATTGTCGCTGACGATCAGTATGCGAGGGATCATGTGGTGCCTCGGATGTGGCGGATGACGGACGGGTCTCTTTGTGCCGCCATGCTAACCGAGGCTCCGTTCGAGCATCTTTGGATCACGCCGGCCAGCGCGAAACGTATCGCCGGTTTCGATCGCCGTCACGATCACTTCGGCCGGGCTGAACAACAGTGGATCGATGGCATAGAAATCCCCCTTGAACCGCTTGAAGATCTCGGCAAAGGGTTGACCGTAGTCCTGTGAGGCGCGGCTCGGAAGTTTCTCCGCGAGGTTGCTGGCCTCTTTTGCCGACCCTTTTACGAAGAGCTGGACGCTGCCGCCATAGATGATGGCATCGTTCGTTCTGCCCATGGCGGTCAGGAAATCCGGGTGGGGGGCGGGGATTGGCGCCGCTCCGATGCCGTCGACAACGTTCTCCAGCGGAAATTTGAGATCGTTGGCCTTGTGCAGGGCAACCTCGAGCGCGCGCGCAACGATCTGCAGGCTGCCGGCAAGGCTTTGCGTCGGCGCGTAGAGGAAGGTGAGCTTGTCGGTTGCCAGTCCGGTTGCCTTGCTCACTTTCTCGACGATTGCTGGGGGAGGCGGTTTGGCAGTCTCCAGGATAAGCACGGCGGACGATGCGGTGTCTCGATAGGAAAGCGCGTCGAACAGGGGTTCGACGCGGGCGAGTGCCCGCGCCGGTCCCGATCCCATGGCGAAATAGTCCTGGGCAGACAGGTTCCAGCCCGCATATTGACTGCCTAGGCAGGCCAGTACGGGCTGCGACGAGCGCACCTCGACGGTGAACGGCCATTTCCGCTCCGTGCGGTCCATGAACACCGAAACGCTGCCGAGACCGCCCATCGCCGCCTCCGCCATGCGCAGCCCGGCCTCGATGCTGCCGGGCGCCTTGGCGCCGACATCGATAAGGAGCTCGCCCAAGGTTCCCTTGGAAGCGGCGATCCGCAGCCGTTCGGCGTCGCTGATCATGCCGTCAGCGATGCGCTGTGCATTGTCGTTCAGGAATGCCGAACCGTCTTTCATGTCCGGTCTCCTTCCCATTGGAGTTGCAACCGGCGGGCTTGCCCCTTGATGAGCCGCCTGGTCAAATCGGCGTTCGGACCGCGCGCGAAGACGGTGCAGACGGGGTCGCCGGCAATCAGAGGAGTGCCGGGCGACTGATGGTCAGCGGTCCAGTCGGGCCACGCAATCGACGGAAACCGCGCGATTGGCGTCGCGGCGTAGGTCACCATTGAAGCCATCGAATCGACGAAGCGTGGCAAACGGTAAGTTCCGCCGGTTGCAGCTCGCAGATGTGCTTCGATCAGCGGCGCGTCGGCCTCGTCAAAAATGTCCAGCGTGGCGCCTGGCCGCGGATTGATCTCGATGAGCTTGTAGCCATCCGATCCGCGAATGAGATCGGCGCTGCACAATCCAACCAGGCCGGCACGGCGCGTCAGGGCTGAAAGCCAGCCGCCGATGACCGCCGCCTGCCTGCGGTCGAAGCGTCTCAGCCGCACGGCCCCGCCATAGCGGTAGGGCGCCGTGGAGACGGGAGAAGTCCATTGTTGGCTGAAGCCGACGATGCGCGCGGCCTGGCCGTCGCCGACGAAGAGGGCCGAGACGCTGCGTCCGGCGACGAAACGCTGGAAATAGCGGCCGGTGGTCTGGCTTTCTCCGGCCGCCTGTCTGATATGCCCACCCCCGGCGCCGCCCACGGTCTTGGCCACCCAACTGTCTGGCTCAGGCGGTCGATCCCACCGGAATTCCGGATGTGGGATGCCGAGTTCGGCACAATCCGCGGCCAGCAGTTGCGGGTCCTTGATCCTGCTGATCGCCGCGCCGCAATTGCCGGCAAGCGGAAAATGGCGAGCGACGGCGTCGACAGTCTCCGTCATCCGCTCAAAACCCGAGCCCAGGACGACGGCGACCGGCTGGTCTTCGCCGACCAGGTCCCGAAGCGTCTCGATGATGCGCTCGCCGTCGATGCCGTCCTGTAGGTTGCCCGGCAGCTTGGTCGTTCGTTCTGCCAGCGCAACCGTATCGGTATCGCAGAAGAAATCAGCGACCAACGGACGATAGCCCGCACGCCGCGCAGCCATGGCCAATGCCCGGCCTGAAATCGCCGCGATCAGCAGAGATCTGGCGCTATTTGGCAATCTCGCGTGCAAGGGAAAACGCTTCCTGGAAATCGAGCGCGATCGTTTTTTCGGATTCGATCATTCTTTTGAAAAGGCCAGACTCGACCTTATATTTGACGTTGCCGATGGCAAGCGGGCCAATCCCGACGACCTTTGCCGCTTCTAGCGGGTCGCCATTGGCATTGACGGCCAATCCTTCGATGCCTGCGGGCGGGACCGCGTTGACGTCGGCGGCGATAAGCAAGCCGCTTCCTCTCAACTGGGCCTTTGAAACCACCTGGACGCCGGCTTTCGCACAAGCCAGTATGACCTCACTTGCTTCGACCAGATCGGCTTTCCGGGCATCGGTCGATCCGTCAGCCGCATCGACACCGATCTTGAATCGGCTTTTGATCTCGGCAGCGATCTGCTTCACCCTTTCGATGCCGTCATGGCCGACAAGCGTGACGCGGGCGCCCTCCCTTGCCGCGATGACGGCGGTGCAGAAGCCAACCACGCCGGTGGCGCCGAAAACAGCCACCCTCGTGTCCTTCAGCCCGCGCTCGAATTTCTTCTCCAACGCCTTCTCGACCTTGGCCACCATCGCCGCGGCCGTGGTGAACGAGCCGGCCGGGTCGGCAAATACCGAAACCTGGAAAGGCGGCACCATCGCCTTCTTCGCGGCATCGAACATGTCGAGCGCCAACGAAGCATCCTTCCCGGCGATAAAGATGCCGGTATCGACACCCGCATCCGGCGGGCGCGAAAAGATCGCGTCCTGAACCAGGCCTGTCACCTCACCAAGATCGACATCGACATAGGGGACCACGCTGTCGAAGCCAGCGTCGAGCGCCATGTTCACGTCGAACGGGCTCATGTGCTTCAACGGCGTCAGCATATGCAGGATATGTTTGCGGGCCATTTCTCGCCTTTCTGCTTGGAATCTGAAGCGTCAGCTGCCGACGAGACCGAGTCCGGTCGAACTGATCTTCGCGCCGGAGTTCCTGCCTTTGACGATCTTGATCTGAAGGCCGTCTTCAACGGCTGTCTTCTGAACCGCGCCGACGAATTTGAGCGCGGCGTCATGCGACGGCGCGAAGGCAAACCCTGTGGGTCCCCAGGAACTCTGGCCGATCCCGACGGCGCCCGCTTTATTGAGACGGTGAGCGACCATCTCGACCCGCTTTGAGGTGAACACACCGCCCTGCGCCGGAGCGAAATGGCTGCCGATCAGCATCTGTATCGCGGTGACGGCAGCGCCGAATGCCGCAAGATCGCGCTCGACCAAGGCCGGCATGATACCCATCAGTACCCTCCGGCAGATCTCGCCGCTGCCCGCCGTCGGGAAGGGTGGCAGTGAACGGAACGCCGCGACCTCTGCCTCGCCATGCAGTCCATGCCCGGCATGGTCGAGGATGAGGATGACGCGCCATTCTTCGGGAAACGGCAGCCGCGCCACGACCGGAGGCGGTCCGCCACGCTCGTCCTTGCCCGCGTCGACAATCACGCCGCCGTCTTCGAAACTTGCGATGCCGATTCCAGATCGGCCGCCTCTTTCGAGCAGGGTCGCGTCGCCGGCGACATCGAGAGGCAGGTTGTGGAGCGTTCGCAGTGCAGAGGCGACGGCAAGGGCGATCTGCGTGCCGGACCCAAGGCCGGCGTGACTCGGGATCGACTGTTCGATCACCAAATGGTGCTGGCCGCGAATGCCGAGATGCCTGCAGAGCGTCGACAAGTGCTCACCGGCGCGAACGCTCTCGGAACCTTCGACTATGGTCTCGCCGGACCGCGACAGGGTGACAACGGTTTCGGGTTCACTCAACGGAAGCCCAACGCTGCCAAAGCGACGTCCGGCATCGCCATTGAGATCGAGGAAGCCAAGGTGAAGGCGAGCGGGCACTCGTACGGTAACAAAATTCGACATATGCCCCCCGATGGGTGCATCATGGATGCATCATGGATGCATCATGGAAGTTTAGGTGCCCGCCACGATGATAACTGTTTTCGTCGAGGGAGCAAGCCAAAGAGAGTGCATTCATGTTTCTGCTTTGGCCTGTCGTGTTGACGGACCGAGCAATTCGGGGAGGTCGAGATGAGCGAAACGGTCAAGGAGAAGGTCTATTCGGACGCCGAGATTGCCGACCGGCTTGAGAAGGAGTTGCCGAAATGGCGCTACGAAAACGGCTGGATACGGCGCAAATACAAGACCCACAGCTGGAAGTCGACGCTGATGGTCATCAACACGGTTGGCCATCTCGCCGAGGCGGCGTGGCACCATCCCGATATCACCGCTTCCTATGCCTGGGTCGAGGTACGCCTGATGAACCACGCGGCGAAGGGTATCACCGACAAGGACTTCGAGTTGGCGAGAAAGATCGAGGACGTTGTCCAGTGGCAGCCGGCCAAGGAAGGCGGAACGCTGGAGGGAACTCCGGCGACCGATCAACGCTTCGCTTACATCAAATATGATTAAGCGCGGTCGGAGTTTGTTGATAGCGTATGAAAACATTCGTTAATCTGCTGGCAAGCGGGGTTCACGGCCAATCCAGTTTCGTCTAGGATCGGGCCGGCACCAGAAAGTAGTGTAGCGAATGGCGGTTGCTTGGATAGGCAACCGGGAAGCGCTGGTCGAGCGCGCGGCTGCGCATGCCGCGTCGCTGTTATCGTCAAGCCGGTGCCCGGTTTTCAGCTTTGATACGGACATACACGGCACGAGGGCGGCGATCGCGCTGGCCGAGCGGCTTGGCGCGGCATACGATCACACCGACGGCGCGGCACTTGCCCGAGAGACCCTGCTTTTTACCGACAGGGGCGCGATGACCGTCGCTCCTGGGGAGACGCGCCGGCGTGCCGATATCGTGGTGATCGTGGGCGAACTCGCACAAACCCATCATGATCTTGTTGCCGAACTCGCTGGCACGGTTCCCGATCTCTCGACCGGGATTGAGCGCGAGTTCTTCCTGGTGGGGTCGAACGGGGTGTCCGCGCCGCCGTTGAAAAACGGGCGCAAGGCAACGCTCCTTTCCTGTGGCCAGGCTAGCCTCGGCGCCACGCTGGCGGCGCTGAGGGCGCAGTACAAGAGGCGGCAAACATCGCGACCGGTGTCGAACTTCAACGATTTCGCCAAGGCTCTGGCGGCTGCGCACTTTCCCGTGTTCCTGTTTTCAGGCCACGCCACCGATGGGTTGGCGTTGGAGATGCTGCAGGGGCTGATCGCCGATCTCAATCGCAAATCACGTGCATCTGGCCTTCATCTGCCCGCGAGCGAAAACGGGTGGGGAAGCGTGCTCGCCTCGACCTGGATGACAGGTTTTCCATTGCGCACGGGCTTTGCGCGGGGCTTCCCGGAATTCGATCCCTGGCGTTACGATGTGGCGCGCATGATCGCCGCCGGCGAAGCCGACCTGCACCTGCGGATCTCCGCCACGGTTGCCCAACTCCCGAGAAAAAGGGGACGCATGGCACTGATTGCGCTGGTTAAAACGGAAGAGCCGGTCACAGGCGCCGCGGTCACCATCGCCATTGGCGAAGCTGGAGTCGATCACGATGCGGTTGTCTATTCCAGCCGTACCGGCTCGCTGAAGTCGACTGATACCCGCGCTGCTTCGAAATTGCCCTCCGCCGCGACGATCATTCGCCTGGTCGCCAGTCGGGTTTTCGCCGAGGCATTGCCATGCTGACGAAAATTGCCAACGGCGACATCGTCGACCCCGTCAACAGCCGTCTCGGCAAGGGCGACCTGTGGATCAAGGACGGCAAGATCGTCGCGGCGCCGGCTGAGGGGGTGGCCGACCGGACCATCGAAGCCGCCGGCTGCATCGTGATGGCGGGCGCCATCGACATCCACTCCCACATTGGCGGCGGTAACGTGAATACCGCGCGGCTTCTCTTGCCCGAACAGCATGCCGCCCATCAGGCCCGACCGGCGACCACGCCGCTCTCCAATGCCGGCTGGTCGACCTTCCAGACCGGCTGTCTCTACGCCAAGATGGGCTTCACGACGGTCGTCGAACCGGCGATGTCGCCGGGATCTGCACTCCACACCCATCTCGAGCTGGCCGACATCCCGATCATCGACAAGGCGACGCTCGCCATTCTCGGCAACGACGACTTCCTGCTGTCAATGATCCGTGACGCCGCCACACCTCAAATGATCGAGGACTATGTCGCCTGGACGGTCGCCTCGACGCGAGCGCTCGGGGTCAAGGTGATCAATGCCGGTGCAGCGGCCGCCTTCAAGGAAAACGCACGCACGTTCGCGCTGGACGATGTGGTGCCTTCCTACGGCGTCAGCTCGCGCAACATCGTCAAGACGCTGCAGGCCGCCGTCGACAATCTTGGCCTGCCGCATCCTTTGCATGTCCATTGCAACAATCTGGGCATTCCCGGATCTGCGGACACGGCGGCCGCGACGATTGCGGCGGCGGATGGGCAGCCGCTGCACCTTGCCCACCTCCAGTTCTATGGCTATGGCACGGAAGGAAAGCGAAGATTTTCCTCCGCTGCCGCGCGGCTTGCCGAACTGGTCAACACGACGCCGGAAGTCACCATCGATATCGGTCAGGTGATGTTCGGTCAGACGGTCACGGTCTCCTCCGACGTCATGCGGCAGTTCTCGGCGCGGGGCAGCGCACATCCGAAAAAGACCGTCATTCATGACGGGGATGGCAATGGCGGCGGCATCGTGCCCTACAGCTATGGCAAGGACTTTTATGGCACGATGCAGTGGGCGATCGGGCTCGAGCTTTTTCTCCTGATCGACGATCCCTGGCGTGTGTTCTTCACCACCGATCACCCCAACGGTGCACCCTTTACCGCTTATCCGGCTCTGTTCGAGCTGCTGATGAGGCGGGAAGCACGCACCGAAATGGCCGCTGGACTTTCACGATCCGCCTTAGCGCACTCTACCCTGTCCGCAATCGACCGCGAATACACGTTCGAGGAAATAGCCATCATGACGCGCGCAGCGCCGGCCAGGCTGCTTGGGTTGACGGATCGAGGCCATCTCGGCGCCGGCGCGATAGCCGATATTGCTGTCTATCGCAGGAACGAAAGTATCGCGAAAATGCTCGGACAGGCGGCATATGTTTTCAAGGATGGCGATCTCGTCGTGCAGGACGGGGAGATCATCCATTACCGCTGGGGCAAGGCCCTCAGGCTTAATCCACCTGTGGACAAGGCGATGGTGCGGCGTCTGGAGGACTATCACCAGCAGCGCTACGGCCTGTCCTTGGATTGGTTCAATTTCCCGGATTCCGCGATTGCGCGTGAACAGCCATTCGGCGAGGTGCCATGCCGAACGTGAGCGTAAATGGCGTAACGATCGACGATACTTTTGCCGAAGCCTTTGGGATGCGGGCAACCGCCATCATCATCACCGCGCCGAACCGGAAATGGGCACGGCAGGCGGCGATCACGATGACCGGCTTCGCCACCTCGGTAATCGGTTGCGGCTGCGAAGCGGCAATCGATGCCGACCTGCCGCCGTCAGCCACCCCGGATGGCCGGCCCGGCTGCCGCGTGATGATCTTCGCGATGGGAACCGATGAATTGCAGAAGCAACTGCTCAATCGCGTCGGGCAGTGTGTTTTGACTTCGCCGGGCTCCGCCTGCTTTGCCGGGCTGGAGGGCAGCGCTAAGCTCAAGCTCGGTTCGGCACTGCGTTATTTCGGCGACGGCTGGCAAATCTCCAAGAAGATCGGCGACAGGCATTTCTGGCGCATTCCCGTCATGGATGGTGAATTCCTCTGCGAGGCAACAACCGGACTGACGAAGGAAGCCGTCGGCGGCGGCAATTTCTTTGTCATGGCCGAAAGCAGCGCCAACGCATTGGTCGCGGCCGAGGCCGCGGTCGCCGCGATCGGAATGGTGCCCGGTGCCATCGTGCCGTTCCCGGGCGGCATCGCCCGTTCGGGTTCCAAGATAGGTGGCAAATACAAGGGCATGATCGCCTCGGCCAACGAAGGCTACGCGCCGACACTGCGCGGTGTGGTTGCGAGTGAGCTCGGCCCCGACATCAACGCCGTCCTGGAAATCGTCATTGATGGTGAGACCAATGATGCCGTTGCCGCGGCGATGAAGGCCGGCATCAAGGCCGTCCTCCAGCTCGGACCGAAGAAAGGCGCGGTTCGCATCGGCGCCGGCAATTACGGCGGCAAGCTCGGTAAGTTCATCTATTCGCTGAAGGATATGTTGCCATGAAGGCGCTGACCTTCACTCTTGTTGCCGAACCGCCTGAGCGCCTCGACCTGTCGCCGCTGACGCCGGAGCGGCTTGCTGGGAGCGAAAGACGGGATATCGAAAAAATCCGAATCGGCATGTCGAAGCACGGATCGAAGGTGGGCGACATTTTTCGCCTCGCCGGCAGCGATCCGCTTAGCATCGTGTTCGAAGGTGGAAGCACACGCCTCGACCGGGTGGCGCAAGGCATGGGAGGTGGATCGGTTCGCGTGATCGGCAATACTGGCGCGCAGGCCGGGCGCGCCATGCGCAGCGGCAAGCTGACGATCGAAGGCAATGCGGGGCCGCACGCCGGCTCTGGCATGCGCGGCGGCAGGCTGGAGATAACAGGTAATGCCGGCGATCACCTTGGTGCGCCGCTCGTCGGCGAACTGGCCGGCATGAATGGCGGCGTGCTGATCGTCAGGGGCAGGGCGGGCGCCTTCGCCGCGGACCGGATGCGGCGCGGTCTGATCTCGGTGCTGAAAGGCTCGGGCGACTATGCCGGCAGCCGCATGATCGCAGGCACGCTGGTGGTAGCCGGTGGCATAGGTGAAATGCCCGGCTACCTGATGCGTCGCGGTTCGATCCTTCTTGATCGCGCGCCAGGACATCTGTCGCCGAGCTTCGTCGAGTGTGGCGCGCCCGAGAGCGTTTTTGCCACCATCATCGATCGTCATCTGATCGCCGAAGGCATTTTGAAACGGCCGCTGCTGGGGAGCGCACCACATAAATATGGCGGCGACAACGCGGTGCTTGGAATGGGCGAGGTTCTCTTTCCGCGCCGATGAGGTTTCCGGCAACGAGATCGATCAAATGCTTGTGCCTGTCGAGCGGCCCTGCTCGCTGAGCTTTAGGAATGTGTCCAAACGTCGATTTGCCGCCAGGTATTGGCTTCGGTCACGTTACACCGGGCTACTGGAGACCTGCAGGGCGCGTTTCGGCGGATGCGCGGGCGGATAATTGCGCTTCCGCTGAGCGAAACATGTCCTCGAATCCAAGCTCGGTTTCAAACACGGTGCTTCCCAGGCTGATCGTCAGAGCGTCCTCGGTCCCCTTGGGCGCGAAATAGACCCGCGCGACGCTTGCCCGAATGCGCTCGCCAATTTCCGCGGCCTCCGCTTCGGTCGTACCTGGAAGAAAGACTCCGAACATCGATGTTCCTATGCGACCTACCATATCCTCCTTGCGGACCGAAGACTGAATGGCCGATGCGACGAGCCGCAAGGCCTCATCGCCCCAATCTGGGCCGAAGCGAAGATTTATGGAGCGAAGGTGTTCGGCATGAATCACCAGGAAGGCGCCCGAGCGCGGCCCTGGCGCTGACGGCCTGGCCGCGCGCCGCTCGACCATCGAGGTGAAAACCGGGCCGTTCAGGCAGCCTGTCACCCTGTCATAGGTCTCGGCCCTGTTGAGCTCCCGCCGGTAGCCGCGGATCTGGGCCTGCTTCAAGCCGATCAATACGAAAAGCGGCAGACCGATGATCAGAGGCAGCAGCAGCGCAGTGACCATGCTGCGCGCGAACGGCGTCAAGACATCGCTGAACAACAGCAGGTAATTGAGGCCCACGGAGAGGGCAAGGCTGCCAACGGTCCCCAGGAAGGCGAGCCACGCGACACCCTTCCATACCGGCTCGGTGGCGGTCGTTTCGGCTTGTGCCATTACCAATCTCCTGTCAGATCGGCGAGCATAGCGCCGGCATGCGCAATTTCAGTTGCGGCAAATCATACAATTTGATCGATGTGCGAAACGTGAATCGATTTTCGCCTATCGCGGCGGGCCGAAAACTCCCACCGCCGCGTCCTCGGCGACTGCTTGCGCCTTGCCATAGATGCCGGTGGGCAGCGCGATCGCCCAGCCGTTGGACACAAGCCAGGCGCCGACATCCTGCTTGCCAAGGCTACACGGCGCGGCAATGGCAAAACGCTCGATCTCCGGCGGCATGAAGCACTTCAGCGCGCGCCCACGCAGCCAGGAGTTGAAGGCGGCGCGTGCGCGCTGGCCGCAGGACCAAGCGACATCGTGAAACGAGCAGGTGGCTTCCGGTTCTATGCTGGCCACACCACTGACGGCCACTTTGCGTCCCATGGATTCGAAAGTCGCCGATGACGTTGCCATTGGCCGGAAGAGCAGGGTTTCGCGCCAGTCATTCGGCATCGGCGTTTTAGGGGGCACGGCGAGGCCGAGGTCGCCGAGCGGCGGCCGGGCTTCGATCCGCTCGATCTCGGACAGGTCAATTGACGGCAGCGCGACAATGCCCTCGGCAACCCTGCGCGCTTCTCGCCATCTTCCGTCGAGAACAGTCGTCTGCGACCGGGCTGGTTGCCCGGCATTCTCGACACGAGTCCCAAGGGAAGGCCTGTCGGTCGCAAGCAAGGCTCCGGCATGCATGATCAGGGCAATCCCGAACAGCAGCTCGAGGCCTCCGACCGTAATGACCAGGCGGGCCAGCACAGCGTTCGTTACCGGACGGTCAGAACCCCGAGGTCGATTTGGCAACCAGTTTGAGCGCACCCTTTTCTATCCGATAGAATGGCATCGATCTTTGGCTGGATCCATCGGCGCGAAAGCGGAACAGGCCGGTCGATCCGCGAAATCCACTCGGATTTTCGAGCACCTGTTTGCTGAAACCGTCAGGTCCGACCGCGCTGGCAATTCCTGCAGTCAGCGCAACCATATCATAAGCGTAGGCTACGTTGACGTCGGCGGGATAATTGTATGTCGTCCTGAAGCGATCGGCGATCGGCCCGGTTTCACCCGGATCGAGCGTTGCGATATAGGCTCCCTCGAACGATGGTTCCATGGGATGCTCCAGCCAACGGCTGGTTCCGACGACGGAGGTCGCCTTGCCCGCAATGCCCTTTGATTTGAGGGCGGCAAGGATAGGCGAGGGGCTGGCATTGCCGCTGGCAATGATGACCGCGTCGGGAGTGTCCACGAGCGAGGTCATTTCGTCGACCGCCTTGGCGGCGCCGTCGCCGGCCGAATATGGAACGGTGACGGCGAGCGTCGCGCCATAGATGCTGAGACTGTTGGCGACCCGCTTCTCGACCGTGCTGGCATTCGAGCCACCCGCGACAAACAATACGAATTTTTTTCCGCCTTTCGCGGCGATGCCCGCAGCGCCCGCCGCCGCACTGTCCGCTTCGCTGAGGCGCACGGCATAAACACCGGCGCCGCCCGCGAAATTGTCGGCAAGCGCCAGCACGGGCGGCCGCTTCGATCCCGACAATGTGGCGATATGCTGGGCTGCCGGCAGTTCGGTCGGCCCGATGACGACTTTCGTGCCGGTCGTCAGGGCTTGCAGCGCCAATTTGCCGGCCTGTGCGTTGTCGCCCCTGGTGTCCTCCACCGTCAGCGTAAGCAATCCATTGCCGATATCGGTCATCGCGAGCTTGGCGCCATCGAGCATCTTGCGGCCATTTTCCCCCGCCGTTCCCGGGGCGGATAATGGCAGCAGCATGGTAATTTTCGTCGAACCGGCACCCATCGACTGGGTTGCCTGGGCCGGGCCGGCGGCCGGGGCGCCGTCCTGCCCGGCAGGCGCGGCAATCGCCGCCGGATCGAGCGCTTCGGTAACGCCCCCCTTCGACTGGCAGCCCGACAATACCGCGGCGAGCGCGAAGGCGGTTGCCCAAATCTTCAGCCCACGGACCCGTCGGCCAGCTTCCATGATTGTCCCACCCTGTTCACCGCCGGCTTATTATTCCCGGTCTGGTCTCCGACGCATGTTACGGCGAACTGGTCGTGCCGTCCTGTTTTTCTTCAGCCGCCGAAGAGCCGGGCCCTCAGCGCCCCGACCCGTCGCGCTTGCCCTGAGAAGGTATCGCGGTCCGACGAAAACGCGGAAACGCCGAACGTCGCCATCGGCAACGGCACGGTCGGCTGATAGCTCGCGAACGCCTTGAATGTCTGTCGCATACCACACTGCGGTTGCGTCACAATGGGATCGGCTGCGCCGAGCCGGACGACGGAGGTTGTGCCATGGGAGGCTGCTCCAGCCGGTCGGCGCAAGCCAGCGTGACGACTTGGCCAATGCCGGCCACGGCGATCGCCTTCAGGAGTTGATCCGTCCGCTGCCATGGTGGCCAACAGGCGCAGGTTGCCTATCCGGTCAGTGCATGTACTCGACCATGCGATCGTGGAAGCACTCGCATTTGTTGAGCGTGTCCTCGTCCTTGTAGTTCGTCTTCAGATAGCCGTAAGCCATGCCGCAGGCGACCTTGGCTTCCGAGGCCCAGACGAAAACCGGCCGGGACGAATTGATCCACTCCGAGCTGTTTGCGACGGCGACCGACTCGTCCATCAGCTTCACCACCTGATCCCTGAGATCGACGATGTTGTCGTTCAGCACCAGGTTGGAGGTGCCGACGACACCGCAATAATCGCCCGTGGGTCCTTCGATGATGTCGGCGGCATTGAGGCCCGTCGACAAGATCGACAGCAGACCGGCCCCGAAAGCCACCCGCAAGATTCTGTTCATGTTGCTCACCCCGTTCCTTTCGCCCCTTAGGCCACGTCCTGCTTGGTACCATGGCTGTCGTCATAGAGTATTTTGACTGCTTCGGCCGCACTGTGGAACGTATAGTTCTCCAGCACCGCCACCGTGTGATAGTTGTCGCCGCCGCCATTGGTGTCGACCTTGACCTCGGCGTTCGCCGCATTGGCGGAGGACTGCGCGATCTCCACGAAGCCGCCGGCTTCGAGATCGGTGACGCCGGCCAGGCCCTTCAGCAATGCCGTAAGATCGATCTGGTCGCCCTTGGCCCCGTCATGGAAGTCGGCGATCAGGTCGGTCACCTCGAGAGAGCCGATGGCGAAGGTCTTCGTGCCGTCGGAGGCGACGGTTGGCTGTGCGGGGGCACCGAGCGAGGTGTCGAGTTCGACCTCGACATAGTTGCCGGTGGTGCCGTCGGCCATCTGGAACGTGCCGTTGCCTGTCACGGTCTGCCCGTCGATTTCGCCCACGGCGGGGCTGGCCGCCGTGCTGATCGAGACGATACCGTTATCCGCGAGGTGCGACAATTCCCCGGCATCGCTGGCGCCGTTGGTATTGGCGTCCTTCCAGATCAGCAGGCTGTCGAAGGCGGCGTCATTGTGATCGATGACGCCGTCATGATTGCCGTCGAGCGAGGCGAGTGCCGCCGCCCCGCTGGCGAACTTGCCGCCGCCGAAGCTCGGCGTGAACAGCTCGGTGCCGTCGTCGATCTTGCCGTCATGGTTGAGATCCACCGCCAGCATGCCGTCATTCGAGGTGTTCCAGGCGACCTGGTCCTTCGCCCCATCGCCATTGATGTCAAACTGGACGCCGTGGCTGAGGTCGGAGAAGGTGAAGCCGTTGTGGTTCAGATCGAGGACAATGGGGTCGGTAGCGCTGTTGTAGACAACGAAGTCGGAGGCCTGCAGGCCTGCCATCTGCGCAGCGGTAACACCATTCAACGTCGCTACAAGAACTCGGCTCCCAGTGGTGCTCCAGTCTGTGTCATGCCAAATCTGTCCGACGCCGAGGGTCGAATTGAAAACAGCCATATAGGTGTTTGTAGCAGCGGCAGTTGCGGCAGCGATTTGAGCTGATGTCTGGCCGGTCGAAGAGGTAATCAGCACCAGCTGATTGTCGTCGGTAGTATCGATAGCACCGATGCTCGATCGGGCGGTAAAATTGCCATCACTGTTGGTAAGGGGTTGTCCCGCCGCTGTTCCTGAGATGCCGAAGTTGACAGCACCGGCTCCTGTGCCTTCGAGGAAGCCAATCTTGTCGATTCCGGCTTGGAAGTCGGTAATGGTATCTGTTCCTGTGTTCGTCGCTAGTCGGAACTGATCCGCCCCGCCATCGCCTGTAAGGGTGTCATTACCGCCACGTGCGTTGATGGTATCTGCGCCTGCACCACCGACGATCGTATCGATGCCCGAAGAGCCGATGATCTTGAAGCCCTCTGTCTGGTTGGACAGGTTGAGGGTTGCCGCTGCTGCTAGTGTCACATTCTCGATATTGACAAGCTGAGCGTCGCTCGAACTGGTGAAGTTCGCGTTGACACTCAAGGTATCCGTCCCGCCGCCGCCGTTGATCAACAGATCGACCTGATCCGCGATGATCGTGTCACCGGCAGAGCCGCCGAGGATGACGTCGCTGCCGCCTGCACCGTCCAGCGTGCTCGCACTATCGTTGCCAACGACGATGTCCCTGCCGCTGGTTCCCGATACGGTGCCATCTGTGTCCTGCTGGTAGGTGACTGTACCCGTATCGGTCAGCGATCCATCGCTCACTGTATAGGTAAAGGTCCCACCGGCGTTGTTGTTGTCGTTTATATTGATCTGGCCAGAGTTGTGATTGAGAGTCGTGAATCCGTTCTGTGCAGATGCGCCGGTGATGCTAAGCATGTTCCCATCTGGATCGGATGCAAACGCCAGGAAGGCAGCGTCCGCCACGGCGAATGCTCCCCCACCGTAGTTTGACACCACTGTCAAATCAGCTGCCACGGGCGCATGGTTCAGAGGAGCGATGCTGATCGTCGCCGTGTCGCTGGCGCTGAGATCTCCGCCGCCAGTGTTGCCGTTGTCATGCACGGTGAGTGTCAGTGTGGCTGTCGAAGATGGCGTGACCACATTGTCGACATAGGTGATCGTTCCGGCTGAGCCAGCACCTGTGTCCACACCGCCGAGCAGATTGTTGATTTGCGTCACAGTACCGGTGATCGTCAACGTCGAACCACTGCCCGAGACCGTCGCGCCGCTGTTGCCAGCCAACCCCGACAGCGTGCCCTCGGTGACCGACAGGGTCACCGTCATCGAACCGCTGCCGGCGTCGACGTCGGCGATAGACAATCCCGTGCCCGAAAGGGTGAGGCTCGTCTGCGCGGTGGCCGCGTAGGTTGTCGAGTCCATCGTCGCCGTCGGTGCATCGTTCACCGCCGTTACCGTGATCGTGGCCGTCGCCGGGGTGCTGTCCTGCAAGCCGTCGTTGTCAAAGGCGGCATACTGGAACGTAGCCTGCCCATTGTAGTTGGCGGTAGGGACGAAGTGGATCATCGACGTACCCGCCGGCACGGACCCGCCGAGCGCGATCGCCTGGGTATGCGCGGCGTCAAGATAGAGCGTGCCGTTGGTTGGCAGGCTGGTGATCTTGAAAGAAGTCACGGTTCCGTCGCCGTCGGAGCCCGTCAGCGTGATCGCAACATCCAATGCGTCCTCCGCGCCGCTGGCTGAAACAGCGTTTGTTTCCGGATGCGCTGGCACGACCACATTAACCGTCAAGCTCGAGCTCGCCTTGTCGCCGTCGCCATCCACCAATGTGTAGTTAAGGCTCTCGGTCGTATTCGAGGCGACATTGGTCGGGCTGGTATAGGTCCATGCGCCGGTGTCGAAATGGAATGAGAAATGTCCACCAATTGCCGTGGCAATGCCCGTCACCGTCGTCTGGCCGGTGATTGTGCCGGTGATCGCACCGGCCTCTGTGATTTGCGAGCCCGCCCCCGTCGCACCGTTCCAGGTGTAGGTCGTACCATTGACCGTGATCGAATAGACATGCCCGCCATCGGCGCCGAAATGGTCGTTGCCGAGGAGATTGCCGTTTACCTCACCAGGTAACGAAGCCGACAGCGTGGCCGACAATATGGTCGGATCCTTGACGATTTGCGTGCTGTCTTGGTTACGCTGCGCGACTTCGTCAAGGAAGCTCGTATTATTGATATCGCTGAAGCCGACGGCATAGACGTGATTGACCGCGGGATAGTCCGGGTCGTTCCCGCTGTCGTTGAGGAAGTTGGTCCATGCCGTCTGCTGCGCCGAGGTCAGGTGAGTGCCGCCAGTCGGGTCACCGTCGGTCAGGAAGTACAGATTGGTCTGGTCCGCCGCGGGATGGCTAAGATTGGCGTAACCATTGCCCGTCGTGCCGCTGACCAGACTCACGGCGCTCGCGTAGTTGGTGCCGGCCGAGGTCGAGTTGATCGCCGCAATGGCCGAAGCCGCCGCTGCCGGATCCGAATACTGCCCGATGAAGCTGCCGCTGATTCCGAAGGTATAAACCGTGATCTGCGTGAACGTGACGTCGTTGCTCGCGAGGAAATCCGCCACGGCCGACTTCATCAGCGCGAGGCGCGTTTGCCCCGTGCCCGGGACGGTATCGTTCATGCTCTGCGAGAAGTCGAGCACAAGGATCGCGTTCATGGTCGGCTTGGTGCCAGCCACGGCCGTCGCGGTATCCGCTGCGACAGTCGGCATATCGTCGTCGATCTTGATGCCGACCGTGCCGTTGGCGTGGTCGCCGTTGGAGTCGGTGATGGTGTAGCTAAGCGAAAGATTGATGTCGTTCTCGTCGCCGCCCTGCGGGTGATCGACCTCCTGCAGCAGCGTGAAGTTATAGGTCGCCGCTGTCTCGTCGACCTCGATCTTGAAGGCGGCGTGGCTGGCTGCGGCCGTCGCGCCAGACGTGTCGGTCGTGCCGTACAAGGTGTGTGAGGCGGTGTCGTAGTAATAGTGGAGCGCGACGCCGTCATGCTTCACTGTGAAAGCGCCGTCCATGACGGTGTCGCCATTGGCAACGTTGAAGCCGAGCGAGCCATGCCCGTCCGGCCCATAGCTGCCAAGCGACATGTTCGCAGGGTTCGAAGTCGTATCGTCGCCCGTGCTATTGGTGTTGTGGACGCCCGCGGCAAGATCGTCTTCGTCGACCACGATGCTCGACGAGGTGGCGGTCGGCTGACCGGTGCTGTCGAGCCCGACGGTCAGCGTCGCGGTCGAGGTGTCGCCGTCGCCGTCCTTCAGCGTGTAGGTGAACACGTCGCTGCCGGCCAGGCCGGAGACACGGGTATAGGCGTAGCTGCCGTCCTCCTGCAGAGCCAGCGTGCCGAATTGGCCGCTGACGACGAAGCCGCCGCCAGCCACATCGGTGTCCGATCCACCAGAGCCAGTGACGCCGCTGATCTTGGCGCCGTCGGCACCCAGGGTGTCGATACCGGTGCCGTGCAGACCTTCGTTGGTGCCGGCGCCGTCTATCACATTGCCGAGGATCGAGCTGCCTATGATGCCAGTGCCGAAGGAATCGGTGTCATTGTGGGCCGTTGGGCCATCATCGCGTATCGCGATGTCGAGCGAAGAGGTGGTGCTGCTGCCGTCGGTGTCTGTAACGACAACACCGTAGTTCGCAAACACCTGATCCTGGAGGCCACGGTCACCGGGCGTCGCATCCGCCGTTGTATTCGGATGAGTGACATTGTCGAGCAAGGTGAACTTGTAGGTCACCGTGCCGCCGGTCGCGTCTCCGACAAAGCTTGTCACCTGGAGCAATCCGTAGGCCGGGCCGCCCAAGATGGTCACCGGCGCTCCGGGCGAGGCGGCCTGTAACTCCGCCAAGGTCAGCGCCGTGGTCCCGATCGTCAGCGTGACCAGGCCGTCGGGCGATGTGAAACCGAAGGCGCCGGTGTTGCTTTCCGACGGATCGACATTGGTAGCCGGATTGTTGTCGTTTTCGCCAGATCCCGCAGGTTCGCCGCTACGGATATCCAGGCCCTTTTCATCGACGAACGTATCCCCGCCCGAAGCTTGCAGCGTCAGACCGGTAAGCGTCGTCAAGTAGTTGACGTCGACAGTGGTCGAGCCCGCCGTGACCAGATGCTCGTATTCGCTGCCCCCCGACTGCACCGACGCGATCGAATTGGAAATATTCGCCTGGTTGGTGATCTGGGCGTCCGTGTAGGTGTGGGTCACGGATCCTGTCGTAGCGCCGGTGGCGACTGTCACTGTCTCGCCATTGGCCAGCGTGAAGGTCAGTGGTGCGGTCGGTGCGACCGAACCAGGAGTACCGGTCAGCGTCACCGTGTAGAGGATCGAGCCGCCATTTTCCGAGACCGGGATTGTTGAGGACGTGAGCGTCGCCGTCACCGTGTTGGTAGTGTCGGTGACCTGCGCCGTCGCCGTTGCGGCGCCGACCACGAGATGCTCGAAATTGCCACCGCTGGTGTTGATGATGGTCGCGGTCCGGCTCGACGCGTCGAGATAGACGTCCTCGTCATTGCCTGAGGCAATCGTCAGCGTGCCGGTGGTCTGGCCGTTCGCGATCGTGATGTCGCCCTGGTTGGTTGTGATCGTGGTCACGCCCTGGGAGGCGTTCGACAGTGTTGCCGTGAAGACGTAGTTGGCCACCGCTCCTTCCGACACCGTCGAGGCGCTAAGGTTGACCGTCGTGTCGTTGGTGGTGTCGTTGATCGCAAAGCCGAAGTTGGCGGTCGACGTGTCGCCGTCGCCATCCTTTACGGTGAAGGTGCCGGTTGCGGTGCCTCCGGTAAGATAGACGTCGTCGCCTTGCGCGGTGAATGTGTAGCTGCCATTCGCCATGACCGCCATCGTGCCGTGCTCGAAGACGATTGGCTGCGAGTAGCCATCGGCGCCGAACACCAGGGTCTTGCCGTTGATCTGCGTCACCGTGGCACCATCGGCGCCGGCGACGAAGTCCAGCACGCCGGTGACCGTTGTGCCCTCGGCGACGTTTTGCGAGGCACTCACACTCGCCGTCGGCGTGTCGTCGTCGACATCGATCGACAGCGTGCCGGTGGCCGTGTCGTGGTCGCCGTCCGTGACGGTGTAGTTGACCCCGAACTGCAGATTGTTCTCGTCGTCGCCGGCAGGGTGCTCGATCGCATGAAGCTGCGTGACCGTGTAGGCGCCGGATGTGGTGTCGGCCAGATGCACCTTCAGCACATCGACGACGACGTTGTTCTGCATCTGGCTGATGATCAGGTCGGTTCCCGAGTTCGAGGTCACCGAGAACCCGCCCGCAACCGGCAGCGTTGCGCCGGTGAGCAGCGTCGTACCGGCGCCGTCGGCGCCGTAGGTGTGACCGAGCGTACCGGATGTGTGGGCGGTGTCGGGATCGACATCGCCGGTGCCATCGGGATTGCCGCCCAGCGCGTCGTCATCGAGCTGGACCTGTGCATTCATCGCTGCCGCCGGCACGTCGTCCGCGACATTGACCGTAAAGCTCTGGGTGACGGAGTCGCCGTCGCCGTCGACGGCCTTGATGGTGAAGCCGAGCGGCAGCGAGGCGTCGCTGCCGCCGGTGTGGTCGTGGTCAAGCGGCTGCCAGAGGGTGAAGACAAAGGTCGGCGTGCCCACGCCGTTCAGGGTCACCATGAAGACGGGATTGGATACGGTGTCGCCTTGCTTGAAGGCGACGAGTTCCTCATCGACGCCGTTGGCGGCAAGACGGACTGTGTAGTCCAGCGAAACGCCGCCCGAGGTCAGCTCTTCGGGCGCCATGAGAGTGTTGCCGGGACCGCGCGCGAATTCGAGATGGCTCGATCCCTTGTCGTCCGCATTCCAGTCGATATTGAGATTGCCTGATGTCGGCTGTACCAGGGGCAGCAGGCTCTCCGACACATTGCCCGTACCCGCAGGGCTGGTGACGACCGGAATGTCGTCGGTGACATGCACGGTGAAGGCGGACGACGTGCTGTCGCCATCCGAATCCGTCGCGTTGAAGCCGAAGGACAGGGCCTTGTCGTTGTGGTCGGCTCCAGCCGGATGGTCGATATTGTCTTGCAGGTTGAACGAATAGTTGCCGTTAGTCTGATCGTTGATCGACACGGTGAAGATGGTGCGGATGACCGAGTTGTGCGTGGCGGTCGCCGTCAGCACGGCGTCGTTGCTGGACAGAGTGTAGGTGATGGCATCGCCATTGGACGTCAGGCCGGCCTGGACACCCGTCAGCAACGGGCTGAAGGCGACTGAGCGGTCATGCGTGCCGGTATCGGGATTGGCGTTGTCGGCTCCCCACGAGATTCCCAGCGAGCCGGTCGCGGAGGCCGCGTTGAATGCGTTTGTGGAACCCGCTGCGGTGCTTTCCGCCACGGTGGTCTCCGCCGCAACGATCACTGGCCTGTCATTTTCGACCACAATGTTCAACGTGCCGGCCAGGTTGACGCTGTCGCCGTCGAAGTCGGTCGCCTTGAAGAGCGAGCCGATGTCGATCGCCATCGTTCCGCTGTCGCCGGAATTGAGACTATGGTCGAGGTGATCGAGCAGCGTCAGCGTAAAGGTGCCGTTGTTGTTGTCCGCAATCGTGAACACGGTGCGACCGTCCGCCGCGACGCCATCGACGGCATCGACACCCACAACGAAATGAACCGCCGATCCCCCCGACGACACGCCCGCCTGAGTTCCATTCTTTTCGACGTTGAAGGAGAAAGTCGCGTCGTCATCAGCGCCGATGGAAAGCAGTGGGACGAAGGCTGATGCCCCAAAAGTAACCGAGGTTGGCTGGCTGCCGGCTTCCGAATTTCCGCTCGACAGGCCGGTCAGCGTGTCTTCGTAGACGGTCGGAAGAGTGGCGCTGCCGTTCAGCGCCACCGGAATGTCGTCCTCGATGCCGATGGTGAAGACGCCGCCGCTGGTGGTGGTGGTCGACGTATAGAGGAAATTTTCGGCGCGGATCTTGTCGCCGCTGTCGAGATCGAAGCGGATCACCAGATGGTCGAACGTGCCCGCCGGGTCGATCGTGACGACGGAGCCGTCGGCCGGCACGGTCGTCGTTCCTGTCTGGAAACCGGAGCTGCCGGAAACCGGCACGCCGGCGCCATTGTAGGCTTCCCAGGAAATTGTGCCCGAACCGTTGCCGTTGATGGTGAAGCTCACCGCGTCGGTGCCGGGCCGCGAGAAGATGAAGCCCTCATTGTCATGGATATGATTGTCGCCGATGCCGACGCCCTGACCCGAAACGTTGAAGGAATCGCTCCCGGCGCCATTGTTGAAATCGTGAGCCAAGGCTCCATTGAACGTTAGTCCGTCGAACGTAACGCCGCCCACGGTATAGGTGCCGTAATGGCCGGAATGCAGACTCAGGCCTGTCGTGGCTGTGGTGGTCGTCGTCTCGCCGGTGATCGCGATCGTGTCGCCGTCGGCGTCGGTGAACTGGAGCGCATGTGTGAAGTCGAGCACCAGCTTCTGGTTGTCATCGTTGGCGGGGGAGTTCGGCAGGTGGTCGATCTGGTCCAGCAAGGTGAAGGTGTAGGTGCCGTTCGGCTGGACATCGAGGGTGAAGACTTTGCGGTCGCCCGCATCGAGGCCGGGTGTTCCGCTCTCGACATAGCCGGTCAGCACCGTGCCGTCGACGTGGTAGACGATCGCCTCGCCCTTCGATGTCGCCGCCGGCAAGCCAGCGGGGTTCTGGATCAGCGAGAAGGAACCGGGTTCGTCCGCCCCGGCGGAGACCAGCGAGCTCAGCGAACCGGTCGCGACCGTGCCGAGGCCATCTCCGTCGGGATTGCCGACGGAATGACCATTCGAGTTCGCCAGCAAAAGCGCGTCCTCGCCGACATTGCCGGAGACGGTGGCGCTGGTCTGCACCGGAATGTCGTCGAGGACCTGGATCAGGAAGGTCCCGGCGCCAAGGGAGATGGAGTCGCCGTCACCGTCGGTCGCGACGATATAAGAGGAAAGATCGATCGGGCTCGTCAGCTGGTTTTCACCATTGTCTCCGGCCTGGCCGTCCAGCGCCGGATGATCGATCTGATCCTTGAGCGTGAAGACGTAGGAGCCGTTGGCCCCCACGGTCAGCTGGAAGATCTCGCGGTCGCCGGCCGAGAAGCCGGCGCCGTTTCCTGCCTCGGCATAACCATGCAAGGTGCTCCCATCGGATACGATGAGCACATGCGCGCCCTGCGACGTAAGGCCGGAATCCGCCGGCACGGCCGTCGAGGCAAGATGAAACGCCTGGGCGCCCGGGCCGTCGGCGCCGAAGTCGACGAGCGCGGTCAGCGCGCCGGCAGCGCCCGTGACGGTCGCGGAAAGGCCGATCGCTCCCGTCTCACCCGGCCTGCCGGCATCTGGGTTGTGCCCGGCAAGCCCGTCTTCGTCGACATTCGCCGTGATCGAGGCGGTTCCGACGGCCTTCGGCCCGTCATCCTCGAAGACGATGGTCTGGGAGATGTCGGCGCTTTGTGTGACGTGGTCGCCGTCGCCATCGGTCGCCGTGACGGTGACCGAGACCGAGCCGGCGCCGAGCGCGATGCCCTCGTCGTTGCTGGTGGTGTCGGGGTGCTGGAGCGAGACGTATTGCGCCACCGCGACCTGGCCGGTGGCGGCATCGACATGCAGGGCGAAGGCGACCTTGTCGGTGGCGGTAACGCCGTTGTTGTCGGCATCATAGACGCCGATGATGTGGCCGTGGCCGTCGTTGAACAGCGAGATTGCGTGGCCATCGG